>DRKF01000029.1 GCA_011051915.1 Acidimicrobiales bacterium
CCTGATCTGCCGGACCCTCACCGGCGAGGCGGTGGCCAATCCCTCCAACGCCGCCGGCACCCAGCTCATGGACCTGTCCCGGGGGGAGTGGGACCCCTGGTTGTGTGAACTGGCGCGTATCGAACCCGCACAGCTCTCGCCCCTGATCGACCCGGGGTCGCCGATAGGGACCATCACCTCGGAGGTGGCGGATCTGACCGGCCTACCCCCCGACCTGACCGTCGTGGTCGGTGGCCACGACCAGACCTGCACCGCGGCGGCGCTGGGTGCCACCGAGCCGGGCCGCGGACTGCTGTCGTGCGGCACGGCGTGGGTGCTCACAACCGTGGCCGACAGTCCCGACGGCATCCTCCCCCCGGTCGAGGGCCTGCCCCCGGGGCTGAATCTGAGCCGTCATGTGGTCCCGGGGATGGTGACGCTGTCGCTGTCCCTCGGCGGCCTGGGGGCGACCCTGTCGTGGTGGGCCCGGACCGCGGGCACGGAGCTGGTCGATCTGCTCGACGAGCTCCACACCCATGGTGTTCTCCCCGGCGGGTCCTCTCCCTATCTGATGCCCCTGACCTCGCTGCCCGATCCCGAGGGCCACGTCCGCGCCGGGGGCTTCGTGGGCCTGACCGGGGCCACCACCCGGGCCGACCTGACCCGGGCCGTGCTGGAGGGGGCGGCACTGGAAACCGCCGCCTTCCTGGAGTCCCTCGCCGCCGAGGGTCACATCACCCGCCGCCTGACCGTCAGTGGGGGGGCCACCGCGGGGGACGCCTGGCCCCTGATCATGGCCGACACCCTGGGCCTCCCCCTGACCACCGCCCGCGAGGAGCCCTGGCCCGCCCTGGGCGCGGCGCTGCTGGCCGGGTCCCACCTCCGCTGGTTCGAACCCGGTCACTCCCCCTGGACCGAGGGCTCCGGCGGTTCCGAACACCGGCCGGATCCCCGGAGGTCGGAGCTCACCCGCCGACGCCTGGACACCTACCGAGAGATCGGAGCCGCCGGCTCCGCCCTGGAGACAGCCCATGACTGATGCCCTTCCCGCCACCGCCGCGTCCACCGGTACCGATTCCTCGCAGGACCCGTCGACCGGTCCCGAGCGCCCGGCCCGGCCCGTGGTCGCGGTCGCCATTGGCCGGGCGAACTACCCCCGGATGTTCAGCGAGGCCGCCTGGGCGACCCTGGAGTCGTTCGCCGAGGTCCACCACCACCCCGGCGACGACCCGGCCGGCCACGACGACCTGCTGTCCCTGCTGAGCGACGCCGACGCCGTGATCACCAGCTGGGGAGTGGCCCGCCTCGACGACGAGGTGATGGCCGCCGCCCCCCGCCTGATGGCCATGGCCCACATGGGCAGCAGTGTGAAGAGGTTCGTCTCCGACGCCTTCTGGGAGCGGGACCCCCACCTGACCAGTGCCGGCATCACCCTGGCCCGGGACGTGGCCGAGACCACCCTGGGGCTGATGATCGTGGGGATGAAGCGGATATGGCCCCTGGGGCGCCACGTGGCCGAGGGTGGTTGGCGGGACAGTCCCGTCTGGGACCGCTGGGAGGCCCGGGAGCTGGTGCGCAAGCAGGTGGGGATCGTGGGGGCGTCCAACGTGGGCCGCCACGTCATCGAACTGCTGAAGCCCTTCGAGGTCGACATCCTCGTCGCCGATCCCTTCCTCGACGAGACCGACGCCGCCGAGCTGGGGGTGGAGAAGGTGGAGCTGTCGGAGTTGCTCTCCCGTTGCGACGTGCTGAGCCTCCACGCCCCGGCCAACCCCGCCACCCACCACATGATCGACGCCGGGGGTCTGGCCCTGATGAAGGACGACGCCCTGATCGTCAACACCGCCCGGGGGGATCTCTTCGACGAGGAGGCCCTGATCGCCGAGCTGTCCAGGGGCCGGTTCTTCGCCTTCCTGGATGTCACCGAGGTCGAGCCGCCCCCCGTCGACAGCCCGCTGCGTCACCTCGACAACGTGGTGGTGACGCCCCACATCGCCGGATGCATCGAGAACTGCAACCGGATGGGTGAGCTGGCCGTGGAGGAGCTGCGGCGGTTCTTCGCGGGTGAACCCCCCGTGTACCGCATCACCCGGGAGATGTTCGACCGCATCGCCTGAGTTCCGCTCCCGCTAGCCTCCAGCAGGTGCCGGCCCATCCTCCCGACCAACCCTCACCCGGCTCCGTGCGACCCGACGCCACCGATCTGGCGGCCCTGCTTCGGACCGGGGAGACCACCCCGTCGGAGCTCACCGAGGCGGCGGTGGCCGCTCTCGAGGAGCTGAATCCCGAACTGAACGCGGTGATCCATCCCCGCTACGACGCCGCCCGGGCCGAGGCCGCCGACATGACCGCCGCCCCGTCCCGCCACAGGGCGGGTCCCTTCGCCGGGGTGCCGATGGTGGTGAAGGACCTACGTTGCGGACAGGCCGGCGAACCCCACCACCGGGGGGCACGGTTCCTCGCCGAGGCCGCCTGGACCGAGAAGGACGACTCCTACCTCTGGCGGGACCTTCGGCGGGCCGGATTCATCTCCCTGGGGCGGACCAACACCCCCGAGTTCGGCTCCACCATCACCACCGAACCCCTGGCGTACGGTCCGACCCACAATCCCTGGAACCTCGCCCTCACACCCGGAGGATCGTCAGGGGGATCTGCCGCGGTGGTGGCGGCGCGGGTTGTGCCCGTGGCCCATGGCAACGACGGCGGCGGGTCGCTGCGGGTTCCCGCCGCCATGTGCGGGCTGGTCGGCCTCAAACCCAACCGGGGTCGGATCTCCGCCGGACCCCAGGCCGGGATCAGCCGTGGTGGCTTCGCCTCCGACGGAGTGCTGTCGGTGAGCGTGCGCGACACGGCCGCGGTGCTCGACGAGATCATGTCGCCCCGACCGGGGGACCCGATAACCGTGGGCGCCCCGACCGTCCCCCTGAGCACCGCTGTGGACCGTGTGCTCCGCGGGCTGCGGATCGGGGTCACCACCCGGCTCGGCGATCCAACCATCCGGGCCGCGGTGGAGCACACCGCCGCCCTGCTGGAGAGCCTGGGCCACGTGATCCACCCCGACGAACAGCCCACCGGCTGGTTCGACCCGGAGCTGGGTCAGCACACCGTGGTCATTCGCACCGTCGGCATGGCCACCGACCTTCGGCACTGGGGCGAGGTGCTGGGGCGGGCCATCACCGAGGCGGACGTCGAGCCGTCCAACTGGTTCTCCGCCCAGCTCGGGGCCTCGCTACCGGCCACCGCGGTGATCGAGGCGACCGACTGGCTGCACTCGTGGAGTCGTACCGCTCTCGACTGGTGGGCCCGCGACCACGACCTCCTGCTCTCGCCCGTGGTCGGAACGGTCACCCCCGAGTTGGGAGTCCTCTCCGACCCCCACGAGGGCCAGCGGAGGCTGGGGGATCTGCTCGGTTTCGTCGATCAGGCCAACGTCAGCGGGCAGCCGGCGATGAGCCTGCCCCTGTGGTGGGACGAACGCGGAATGCCCGTCGGGGTTCAACTCGTCGCCGCACCCGGACGCGAGGATGTGCTCATCTCCGTCGCCGCCCAACTGGAGAGGGCCCAACCGTGGGCCGGATTTCTACCACCGATGGTCGCCTCTCGGGATCGGTGAGCTCCCGTACTTCCAGTCATGTCAGCGGCCGCAGCAGACCCTGACGGATCGCGACCTCGACCAGCTCCACCCTGGCGGCGTCGTCGATGGGCCCGGGCAGATCACCGACAGCGAACGCCGCATTCTCGACAATGAACCTCATGGCCTCCAGTGCCTCGGGGGGCCCGGTGATCGAGCTCCCCGGGAAACCCAGTTCCACCCGGTCGCCCCGGTTGAGAAGGACGGGCCTCATCCCCCGACGCCGTTCCACCCGCGAACCCACACCCGTGTCACCCAGCCGCAACAGGTGCTCGAAATGGGGATCCCGCGGAGAGGGCCTCCGAACCACGTTGTCGAGAAGCACCTCGCGGTAGTCGTGGAAGTCGGGCCGGTCCAGTACGGCGCGGAACAGCCGTCCCGCCACCACGGCCAGGTCCCCGTCGTCGGGCCGTTCCAGCAACCCGGGAGGCACGGCCCTCCGCAGCGAGATGTCATCCGCCGCGACCTGCCGGATCCGCTCCACGAGCAGATCCATCCACCGGTAGGGCGACACCCCGAACGTCAGGTGCAGCGAGGGCCGGTCACCGGTCCGCCCGCAGTGCACCCATCCCCTGGGTTGGTAGAGCACGTCCCCGGGCTCGAGAACGAGCTCCATCTCGGGGTCGCCGAGCTCGTCGGGTCGGGGCTTGTCGAACGCCGAGCCGAATGGGAGTTCGACCACCGGGCGGTACAGCGTCCAGTGCTTGGCTCCCTCGACCTGGACGAAGAACGTGTCCATGGCGTCGTAGTGGGGGACGAACCCCACGGCGTCCGGGGGCGTGAGGAACAGATTGCAGCCGACGGGGTGACCCAGTTCGGACTCCAACAGGGCACAGAGTTCGGCCGCCGGTCGCCAGAACCGGGCGATGTGGTTGGCCACGATCGTGTGGCCCTCGGCGAAGGCGTCGAACACCGCCGCCAGCCTCACCCGACCGCTTCCGTCACGCACCGGGTACTCGACCGTGTGTCCCTCGTCGGAACGGACGGCGACGACGCTCCCGTGTTCACCGGCGGCGGAGTTGTCGGCTCCCGCCACCACCGCCTCGATGTCGTCCAGGCCCATGAGGCCACCGCTGAGCTCCGTCCGTCCCCGGATGACCAACGGCGACGTCTCCCAGTTGTCGCTGAGGAAGGTCTCCCGGTCGAGGCTGCCGAACAGGGACGCCCATTGCAGCGTTCGCTCGGTCGGGTTCACGGTTCGATCCTCTCCAGATCGTGGTGCAGGGCCCCGAGGACGTCTCGGCGCCAGCCACCGATGGTGTCATGGCGCTCGGGGCCCGCGGTCCGCAGGCCCCGGGTCATCACCGTCCGCCAGGGATGCGGGATCCCGTCGAGGAGATCCCCGATCTCCCCCGGCCACGGCGGGGAGTCCCCGGTGACCAGGGACCACAGGACCATGGTCGCCCCCCAGATGTCGGTGAAGGGACCGATCGTCCCTCCGGGGTCGATCTGTTCGGGGGCGCGGAACCGCGGTGTTCCGAAACAGCGGTGGGGGCGGGGGCGACCGGGGCCGACCGCCACACCCAGGTCGCAGAGCATCAGATCCTCGCTCCTCTCCAGCAGTCGTGGTCCCGTGTCTGCCCCGAGGGGATCGTCGGCCTCGGACGCGGCGGGCACCACGAGCAGGTTTCCGGGATGGATGTCGCAGTGCACCCAGCCCGCCGAGTGGATCTCCTCCACCGAGCGGGCCATCTGGGTCACGATACGTTCCACCGCCCACGGGTCCCGAACGACCCCGGCCACCAGTCGATCGGAGATGGATCCGCCCGGGGCCCACGGCAGGACCAGGTAGGGACGGCCGTCGGCCGTTACACCGCTGTCGATCAACCGGACCAGACCCACCGGGGTGCGGCGCCCCAGCTCGTCGATTAGCCGGGCCTCCTCGATGAGGGAGAGCGCCTCGGGGCCGTCGGTCGCCAGACCCGGTCTCAGTACCTTGAGCGCCACCGGCTCGAGCGTCCCCGCCTCCTCGGCCCGGTGGACCTCGGACACGCCGCCTGTCGCCGTGAGGCCCGCGACCCGCCACCGCCCGACGACCTCACCGGGATTCATCGGCGAACCCGGGCTTCCCGGGCCTCCCTGCGAGTCCGGTAGATCCGTTCACGCCGAATCACGCGCAGCAGCGCCGCCCGGGACTCGAACCCGCGGTGGCGGGCGAAGTGCCCGACATCGGCGGGGCGCTCACCGGGCCAGACCTCGGAGAAGAACCAGTCCAGATCCGCTTCCTCGTCGGCCTCATCCACCTCGTGGCGCGGCGCCGCCCCGTCATGGCCCATCTCCCGGAGCACGGCGGCCTTGTCCGCGGCCCGTTCGGCCATTTCCGCGAACCTTCCGGTGAGCCGCAGGGTGTCGAGCACGGCCGCCTCCCCCGGTCGCTGGCCGACACGGTTTTCCGACCACCTCGTCAGGCACGACCGCCCGACAAGGTCGGTGTACGCATCCAGGTCCATCCCGTTGCTGTCCAGCCACTCCATGAGGGCGGTCTCGTCCCCCAGGCCGTTGGTTCGCCGGAGGTCGTCGGATGCCTCGTCCACCAGTTGCTGGGTGGGTACCACCCCGGAGAGGACGGCGTACTGGTGGGCCAGGTGCCGGCTGCGGGCCCGTTCCCACAGATCGGGTCCGAGCCGGGGGTCCAGGAGGGCCTCCTCCACCACGGATCGGGAGTGCTGAGCAGCCGCACCACCGGCACGACGCAGGTCCTCCTCGTGGCACATGTCGACGAACTGGGAGGTGACCGACATCGAGAATCGGACTGCGGTCGGCTCAGGTGGGCTACCCGAGAGCCGCTCACAGAGCTCGACGAGGGTTGCGGCGTCCTCCCCCTTGGCGTCGACGGCACCTCCTTCCAGCCAGTCGGCGAGGCGACCGGCCACCTCGCGGGGCAGCCCCTGATCGACAGCCACTCTCATCACCTCGGGATAGACCCGCTCGGGGTAGAAGATCGAACGGCTGGCCTCGCTGAGGAGCTCACCCTGACTCCGGTCCAGACAACCCGCTGCCACCGCCGCCTCGAGGGTGAAGTGGACGTTGGCGTGGGCCTCGGAGAACTTCTCGTACGCCGGGCCCGCCCCGTGGGCCACGGCCACGTCGGCATCGCTCAACACCCCGCCCGACACGAGATCGAAGATCCTCCCCACTCCCACCATCCCGTAGCTCTCGAGCTCGGCCGCCCTCAGCGCCCCCATCGATGCTCCGCCCAGCACGAGGCACCCTTCGGCCAGGGCCATCAGGATCTCCTTGTGCCACACGGCAGGTACGTGCTCGAAGTATCCGTCGACCACTCCTATGACCCGGTACCCGGCCTGCACCGCGGCCCGGACGTCCCCGCGCTCGGCCGGGGGTGCCACCGTGACGTGGGGACCCAACCGGGCGACGGCGGCAGCGTCGATCGTGGGCCCCACGAAGACGACGGCCGGAACTGCCCCGTGGCGAGTCATCCCGCCTCCAGGATCGAACGCAGGCGGGGGCCGGCGAGGGTGCGCTCCGCCGGATTCGGCTCGAGCCCGGGAGCGATCACCTTCACGACCGGAATCGCGGACTCCGAGTCGGTGAGATCGACCATCACCGGCTCGGGAAGGCCGGTTTCGGCGATCCGGCCCAGAACCAGTTCGAGGTCCTGCTCGACGAACGACCCCACGTGATCGGGAACCGCGGCGAAGTCGGCGGGTCGAGGTTCGCGGCGAAGGTGCGCCGCCAGGGCCGCGGTCGCCGCACCGTCGGTCCCCTTCTCCATCGAGGCCCGACTGATGTCATCCCGGGAGGCGCAGATGGCGGTTATCCGGGCCTGGGCCACCTCGGTGACGGCGCGTCTGAGGGCGATGCCCCGGTCGGGGTGACAGCCGTGCCCTCCCACGACAGGGACCTTGCGGAAGACTCCCATCGATTCGTCGATGGCGGTGGCGCTGAACGCCGCCACCCCCAGGTCCGAGGTCATGTCCCAGATGAACAGGCCCACATCCGCGGCAGCGAAGTGATCGATCAGGGCGACCAGTTCGGCGTCTCCCACGGAGTCGGTGTCGAGCCGGGTGGGGTCGGGGAACCGCTCGGGTCGATTCCACCACAGGGCGTTGGCGTCCCGCTCCACCACCTCGCACAGCCCGTGCAGAATGGCCTCCTCCCGACAGTTCCCCGAGGCCAGACCGTTGCTCCCGCCGTAGAAGCACCCGGTCAGATAGGGGCGCGGCGTCGTCATGTCCATGTCCACCATCTCCAGGGGGACCAGCACCTCGTCGCCGCTGATCAGACCTGTTCCCGTGATCCACGGGATCCGCAGGTGCTCGTTGAATCGTGACCCCTGGCGTCGAGCCAGAAGATCCACGTCGACCACCGGAGCCCCCCGGGATCTGAGCTGGGCCCACGAAGCGAGATGGACGACTGCGTCCACGTTCTCCGCCCGCTCGAATTCGACGGCCTCCATGGCGGCGGAGACCATGGCGGCTTCCAGGGTCGAGCCCTTCCCCTGACTCACGGACAGTGATCGGGAGTTCGGCCGGACAGCCTGGACCACGGGAATGCCCACATGGTCCAGGCCGGTCACGTCGGCCAACCGTGTCACTCCGAACGACCCCAGGAACGGGGTGATCCGTTCCAGTGTCTCGGCCGCGGTCACGGTTCGACCCCGGAGACCCCGGTACCGGTGGCCCGCCGAGAACCCCTCGGGGTCCGCAGCGCTCACGGCCGGGGATCTCCCGTGTGCACCGGGATCAGGTGGCCGTGGGAGCCAGGGAATAGGTGTTCTGCAGGGGACCGGGCCTCATGATCGGGCCCTTGAACCCGAACGAGAGGGGCTTGACGGTCGGGCGCAGGGGCTTGCGCGCCGCAAATCCCTGCACCTCTCCCTCACCGGCACCGGCGGCGATGGCCTCGGCCACGGAGGAGTCCACCTTGAATTCGGCCAGCCGGTCGGCCGGGATGAAATAGGCCTCGTCGGGGTTCCCCACGAGCATGCCTTCTACGCGATCGGACACTGTCATTCTCCTTTTTCGAATCCGGCCGAATTGTGCCGAACACCCAGGGAGACGAGCCGCCTCCGGTTCGGTTACACCCCTACTGACGGGCCGGGACCGAACGGCGGGGACCCGGTCGGTGGCGCTCAGCGCCAGTGGTCGCCGTCGCCCAGCACCTGGCCCGGAGCCAGGATCTGTCCCGGAGCGAGGGGTATCCGGCCCACGAGGGATACCAGGCGTCCCGATGTGACCGGATTCCGCCGGGCCCCGATGGCGCTGGAGAAGTAGTGGGCGTGGCCCGATCTCGTCGACTCTGGATCGGTTCCCCGTCCCGCCAGGTGAACACCGCCGCCGGCCCAACTGCCGTCGGGGCTCAGCGCGACGGCGAAGTCCATGGCGATGTCACGCCGGGACGGCAGCGGATGGTGAAGATCCAGGTCGTGATCCGGATGGTGATCACCGTCGTAGACCACGACCACCGGGGACTCGGCCTCCTCGGGTAGGAGCCGGATACCCCGGGTCTCCCGCAGTCGCTGATCGAACGAAGCCACCAGGCGCGCCACTTCGGAATCCCCCATGATCTCCACCGCCGGGTACGCGACCACCCCGGAGGGCCGCTCACCCTGGGAGCCGGGCCGACGGGCCGCCGCCTGCACCCATGCCCGGCACTCGTCGGGGGAGAGCAGGGGCAGGGTTCCTCTGACCATCGGGACCTGCGAGATCAGATTCACGGTGTCATCCTCACCCGAGGGGCGAACCTGTCCACCCGGACCCACGATCTCCACGACCTGCTCCCGACAATCGGCCAGACGGTCGGGAAGCTCGGGGGCGATGGCTGCGGCCAGTTCGGCCAGGGCGGCCAGCCTCCGATCGACCGGACCGTCGAGGACGGACTCGTAGGTCACCTCCACGGTCGGGAACGAAGCCAGCACGCGGCTCTGATGATCTACCTCGGCCTGCAGGTCGGCGAGCTCCGCTTCGAGCTCGTCGGGATCCACCCCACTGACGCGGTGGGACCGGTGATAGGAGTTGAGGTGCCGGGCTATCAGCAGGGACGTGGCCTGGGCCCGAAGGTCGCTCCGGGTCAGGTGCACGATGGTGCCGCCGGCTTCCGTCCATCGGCGGTAGAGGATGCTGTTCTGACGGTCGGACAGGACGCTGCCGGGATGGTGCTTGAGGACCCGGGCGCTGCTGGTCACCTCCGCCACGGACCCCCAGAAGTCCAGCGCCCCGGGACCGCCGTGTCGGTTGTAGGGCTCGTGGACCAGCCCGCCGGATCCGGGCAGGAGTACATCGAGCACCCTCTCCATGGCGGTCGATCCGGTACGGGGATAGGAGGCGATCAGAACTCTGGGACTGCTGTTCACGATTGTCACGACGCCCCCGCTTCCTCCCGGTTACCCCGCGGTGGCCCGGACCTCACCGGCTGACGGTCACACCCATGCGGGCCAGGTAGACGGCCCTCACTGCGAACGCGCTACGGACCTCGTTGATCAGGTCGGTGAGGAACTCGCTGCGATAGGTGTCGTCGATGACCGCGGCCACCGTTATCTGCAGGGCCGAGAAGGCCCCGATGAAGCCGGCCACGGTCGCCAGCTCCCAGGTCACCACGAACCCGTCGGCCGGACTCCAGCCACTGACGGTGGGGTGGGTGGTCCACGACGTGATGACCGCCGGATCGACCAGGAAGCTGCCGAACAGGACGTAGAAGCCGGTCACCACCGCCCACACCAGCAGGATCTGAACCCCCTGGGAGAAGACCCATATCAGCCCGACGTTGAACCAGTCGGCCCGGGTGAGGGCCGGAGGCTGGGGAACACCGGTGAGATCCGCGACGTCCTCGGCACACAGGGGGGAATCGTCGAGGTAGTCACACACCTCGTCCCACGAGGAGAACCGCCTCAGACGATCCACCTCCTGGGGCAGGCGCAACAGGATGAACGTGGCGCCCACGGCCATGAACATTCCCACGGCCATGGCGAAGGCCCGGGGGGTCAGCTCGGCGGCCACCTGCCAGATCTCGGCGGTGAGGAACACGAACATCGAGAACACCAGGATCAGGGGCAGTGACCTGGCCATCAGGTTCAGCAGCCCACCCAGCTGCTGCCACATGTGGACCAGCGCCCAGCGGGTCATCGGAACCACGCCGTAGAGGATCACGGCGTAGAGGACGAGCAGCACCGCGATGTTGAACCCCACGGTGAGCAGGGCCCCCTTGAACCGGCCCCCGATGACCAGGGGAAGCAGGGCCGGCAGGAACACGAACCCGGCCAGCTCGAGCGGCCCCACGTCGTCGGGACGCTGGAACGCCGGGCGGCCCCGGTACCGGTTCAGGGCGGCGTAGCCACCGGCCAGCAGAGCCGCTCCCGCCGCCAGGGCCAGGGCGTTGTGCCACCAGTCCCAGTCGGTGTCGGCGGCGATCACCACCTCGAACACGAACACCAGGGTCATCGCCGGCAGGGCCCGGGTGAACACGTCCTCCGCCGCGTTGTACTTGTCGATGAAGTGGGGGATCCCCCGGCGGATGAACCACTCCTCTATGCGGTCCCTCAGCTCGGGATCCAGGCCCGGGCCGTTCTCCCCGTCGTGGGTGTCAGTCACGGACGGGTACCAGTCGACGCAGCTCCGCCACCACCGAATCGAGATCGGAGCCGACCTCGATACCGGTCATACCGAGAGCCCGGGCCGCGGCCACGTTGAGGGGGTGGTCGTCGAGGAAGACCGCCCGTTCGGCGGGAACCCCCAGTCGCCCGAGGGTCAGTCGCCAGATCTCGGGATCGGGCTTGCGCAGGCCCACCTCGCAGGAGTCCACCACCACGTCGAACCAGTCCAGGGGGATCACCCGGCGCCAGTCGGCCCACTCCTTCACGTTGTTGGTGAGGATGGCGGTGGCGACTCCCTGCTCCCGCAGCCGCCTCACCTCGTGGATGATCTGCCAGTGGGCCCCGGCGTTCTCGAACACGTTGAAGTCCACCGCCCGCAGATCGTGGGCCCGGTGACCGGGCGGCAGCACCCGGGAGAACTCCGCCCTCATGGCGTCCATGAAGTCGTCGAGGGACAACTCCCCCACCTCCACCCGATGCCACATGGGGGGCTCCGCCCCCGGCTCGGGCAGGGCCGCGTACTCCCGGAACATCACCATCATCACCTCGTCGGGGATGTCGTGGTGCTCCTTCCACCTCAGACCGGACTCGAACGGGGACTCCACGAGCACCCCGCCCACGTCGAACACCACCGCCTCGGGGGTCGGGGAGGTCACCGGTTCAGGTCCCGGGCCTCGGTGAGCGTCCCCAGGTGGGGGGCGGGAACGGTGAGCACCAGCCGGTCGATTCCCATGTCGGCGTAGTGACGATGCTCGGGGGAGTCGGGGTCCAGGTAGGCGGGGGCGTAGGGCTGTTCGACGGTCAGCAGGAAGTCGTCCCGGCCGGCCTCGGTCGCCGCCGCCGCGGCCACCGCCAGCAGGCCCTCCAGATCCTTCTCGTAGGAGTGGAGATTCACCCCGTCGCCCACCCGACCGGCCAGAGCCGCCATCCGGGGGCCGTTGGCCCCGACTATCACCTTGGGGACCACGTCGGGCCGGAGGAAGGTGCGGGCCCCGTGCAGGCCGAAGTACTCACCGTCGAGGTCCTCCCGCCCCTCCCAGATGGCTCGCATCAGCTCCACTCCCTCGGCCACCATCTGTCGCCGGGGTCGGGCGCCCAGGGGCTTCATGCCCAGCATGATCACCTCGGCCGCGTACTGCGACTCGGGACCGGACCCGGCCCCCACCCCCAGGTTCAGACGCCCTCCGGAGAGCTGCTGCACGGTGGCGGCGGCCACGGCGGTGATACCGGGATGGCGCACGGTGACGTTGGTGACCATGGGGCCGATCTCGATGGTCCGGGTGGAGACGGCGATGGCGCCCAACATGGACCACACCTCGAGGGCCCGACTGTGGCCCATGGCCTCCCCGGCCAGGTGGTCGTATATCCAGGCTCCGGCGAATCCGGCCTCCTCGGCCATCCTGACCGCATCGACCAGCTCGGCGGGGGTGGTGTCGAAGGTACTCAGGATCACGTCCAGCTTCATGGTGGGAGAGCTTCCCACAACCGGTCGACGTGTCCCCTCCCCGGGGACCTGAGAAGCCCCGCAGGGGGATCTCCCCGAACCCGTCAGGTGAGCGTCGAAGTCCCTCCCCGGGCACCGGAGCAGCCCGCCCGGGAGACTGCCACTCACACCTCCGTCGGAACCCCCAGGACCGCGCAGACCCGGGTGAAGTCGGAGTCGACGGCGAGTATCGATGCCCCGTTCCGCCGGGCCACGGTCACGATCATGCAGTCGATCATGCCTCGTGGGGTCACCCCGGCCCGCCGGCAACGCCGGTACACCTCGGCCGCCCCGTCGAAGTCGACGACGGGATCGAATCGGAGCAGAGCGAAACTCAGGAGGAGATTGCGCAGGTCCGTGGCCCGCCGTGGGGTACGGGCGCCGGCCACGACCTCCATGATCACCGGCTCGGTGACGGCCAGGGGGCCGCCACCGGCGATGAGCTCGGTCAGACGCCGGTCGACGGCACTGCCCGTGGCCCGGTCGAACTCGACCCACGCCGAGGTGTCGGCCAGGATCACGCCGGGGGACCTCTCCGGGATTCGGCCGGGATCACGCCGGGGGGATGGGCTGGGTGTCGGGAGGTATCTCGGCTATGGCGTGGGCGCCCCTCATGGCCAGAGCCTCATCAGGAGTCATGGGTCGTCCGGCCAGATACCGCAGAGCCATGTCGACGACCTCGGTCTTGGTTCCCACCCCGAAACGCTCCATGATCATCCGGACGTAGGTGTCCTCGATCTCGATGTTCGTCCTCACCCGGGCCATACACCTATCGTACACGTACAACCCGCCGGGTCAGTCGTAGGTGGCCTCCACCCGCCACCGGCCCCTCTCCACACTGACCAGATGGGCCGAGCCGTCGTCCAGCACCACCTGGAACCGGGCCCGACGCCGGTGCCGTTCGGGGTCCCACCAGCGTTCGTCCACCGGCCAGGGCCCGGCCCACTCCACCACCCTGCGACCCCGGCCCGGGTTCGGCCCGGCCCGGACCACCGATGGAGGGGCCGAGACCACACCCCGCCCGTCGACGGAGACCGGCCTCCCACCCTCGTCGAGCACCTCCACCTCGAGACCCGGGTCGCGGACGATGGCCGGGGAGGGTCCCGGGATCCGGCCCGGCCAGGGAATCTCCCCCACTCCCGGGGCGGTGATCCGACGGTCGGGATCGGTGATGTCGACCAGGGGCAGGGGCGTGGCCCCCACCTCCTCGGCGGGGTTGCGGCCCCCCCGTATCTCGGGCACGGTCACGGCCCCGGTACCCAGGATGGTCTGCACCCGGGCCAGGGCCCGGGCCGCCCGGGTGGCCTCGCGGGTCTGCCCTCCCCAGAAGCCCAGTTGGCGGCCCTCGTCGGCCACCACCTCCTCGGGGATCAGGGTCAGGAGGCTGATCCCCGCCGTGGGGGCCTGGCGGGAATGCAGCCAACCGTCCATCTGCCAGCGCACCCGGTCGGCGATGTCGAGGGGAGACAGGGAGCCCTCGTGCCGCCAGGTGCGGTCGTGGGTCTCACCGTGCTCGGTCTCGGCCCGGACCCTCAGACGGGTGCAGGCCACCCCCTCGGCCCTCAGGCGGGAATGCAGTTCGTCGGCCAGGGACTTGGCCACGAAGGCCACCACATCGACCCTCTGGGCCGGGGGGTCGATGGGGGCCCGGACGTTCCATTCGGGCGGGACGGGGCGGGTGTCGGGGGGACGGTCGTCGAGACCCCGGGCCAGGCGGTGGGCCATGAGACCGTCGGGCCCGAAGCGGGCCAGCAGATCGGGGCCGGGCAGGGCGGCCAGATCCCCCAGGGTGCGGATCCCCAGGCGGGCCAGCAGGTCGACCAGACCGGCGGAGTCGACCAGGGGCACGGTGTCGCCGGTGAGGGCCCCGACTCCCAGGGGGGCCAGGAAGGCCGCCGACTCCCCGGGGGGGACCAGGGTCGCCCCACCCCCGGTCCCCGCCGCGATCACCGCGGCGAACAGGCCGTCGGCGACACCCACACCGGCGAGATCGAACCCCTCGGCGACACCCACACCGGCGAGATCGAACCCCTCGGCGACACCCACACCGGTGAGATCGAACCCCTCGGCCACGACGGTGTCGGCCCGGGCCCGGACCTGATCGGCCAGAGCGGCGTCACCCCCGAAGTAGCGGGACGGCCCCCGGGTGGGGAACGAGCACATTCCCGCCGTCAGGACCTCGAGGCGGGGGGTGAAGTACTCGAGGGCCACCAGGACCTCCTCGAAGGCCCGGGCGTCGCGGTCGGGGTCGTGGTCCAGGATCTCCAGGTCGGGGCACAGCCCCTGGGCCTGACGTCGCCTCATACCCACCTCCACCCGGTGGTCGGCAGCGGCCGGGGTGCGGTCGACCACCCGGTTGGCTCTCACCACCGCCGCCGGTGTGTGGGGGTCGACCCCGGCGGCCAGCAGAGGCCAGTGGGGTACGTTCACCACCAGGGTGCGGACGCTCACGGGACCGGACGCAGGGATCTCTTCACCGGCGTATCGGACACCTCGGGGGACGCCGGGGAGACCGGTGCGGGACGACCGTCGGGAGAGGGCAGCCACATCTCGACCGTCACCGGGCGGGCCGCACCACCCCTCCCCCGCCTCTCGACCCTCACCCGCCGATGGTCGAGACGGCCCCACCCCCGGCCCAGACCCGACCAGCGGGAGTCGGTGACCCGCAGGGCCAGATCGGGGGTCAGCCCACCGCGGCGGGCCGCCCGCCGGGATCCCCCCGGTGGATCGACCGTGACGATCGTGGTTCCCCTCTCCCTCATCCGGGCCTTCAGCCGGCGGGAGTCGCCCGTTCCCACCCCCACCGGGGAGGGGACCAGGACCAGGTCGAAAGCCCCGGTGAGGGCGGCCAGGACCGAGGCCGTCTCCCGGCCCGGGTCGTCGATCAGGACCACCCGGGTGAGGTCCACCCCCAACTCGGAGGCCGCCGCCAGGCCCAGACCGGTGAAGCCGACCACGGCCAGCCACGAACCCTCCCCCACCGCCCCGGCGGTCAGGGCCAGGGCCACCGACACCGCCCCCGAACCTCCCTCCACCGCCACCGTGGTTCCCCGTTGGACACCACCCCGGGGGAACAGGCGACCCAACCCCTCGGGAACCGGGAGCAGGCGTTCACCCGACAGGGTGAGGGGAGCGACGAGGGACAGGTCGACAGCGGGATCGACGGCACCGGAGCGGGGGGAAGCCACGTCCGAACGCTATCGAACACCTGTTCGCTTTTCCAGGGGTGGAGGACATCCGAGCTGGAGCTGGAGATCGCCGCGGCCGACGCCCGCTGCTGGGGCGACGCACCGGGGGCCAACGCCGACCGGCTGCGACAGTTCCGCGATTCCTTCGTGGCCGACCACACCGCGGAGCTGGACCAACTGTCCCGGTTCTGGGCCGACTACACCCCCTGAGCCACGGGTCGGGGCCGTCGGCGTGGCCTGGCCCGACAGACGGCTCATCAACCCACAACTCGGCTGCCTCTCGTGACAAGTACCGTCGCCGATGAAACACGGTCGTGCTACACAGGCGCCATGGGCACCACAACTGTGCGACTCGACGACGAGGACGAAGCCCTGCTCGACATGCTCGCGCCGGAGTACGGCGGGCGCTCGAGTGCCATCCGCCACGCCCTCCGCCATCTCGCGGCCGACCGGACGCGCCGGAAC
>DRKF01000030.1 GCA_011051915.1 Acidimicrobiales bacterium
GCGGATCCGGTGTCCCGAGTTCTCGGTGAAGTAGAGGGTTCCGTCAGGCCCGTGGGCGACACCGTATGGCCAGTACAGGGCGGTCTCGGTGCCGGTCAGGCCGTTGCCGTTGAATCCCGTCGCTCCGGAGCCCACTACCGTCACCACCGATCCGTCGGCCCGCAGACGACGGATCCGGTTGTTGGCCGCGTCTGCGAACACCACCTCTCCGTCGGGGCCCAGCGACATGTCCCGGGGGTATCCGAGTTGGGTCTCGAGCCCCGCGCCGTCTCCGTTGAAGCGGCGGGAGTTGGGATCGGGTCCCCCGGCCACGGTGTTGATCTCGCCTCCGGCGGTGGAGCGGACCAGGTGGTTGACGTTGACCGAGACGACCAGATCGCCCGACGGATCGAGGGCCACGCCCATGGGGTTGCGGACCGAGGCCGAGGCCAGGGCCGTACCGTTGGCCGAGACCCCGGTGCCACCGTTTCCGACGTAGGTCGTGACCAGCCCGGTCCCCGGGTCGATGACCCTCACCCGATGTGAACCGTAGGACGCCACGTATATGTCCCCGGCCGATCCGACCTCGATGGCGACGGGGGTCGGAACCCCGGCGGCGGTCGCCAGGCCGCCATCGCCGGAATGGGTGCTCGAACCGGTCCCCAGGATCGTCGAGATCGTGCCGTCGGGGGCCACCCGGCGCACCCGATGATTGTTGTAGTCGGCGATCAGTACCGAGCCGTCCACGTCCAGCGCCAGGCCCCTCGGATTCCGCAGTGCCGCCGACGTCGCCGGGCCACCATCGCCGGAGAAGCCGGCAGCCCCGGTACCCGCCAGGTAGGTGGCGGTTCCGTCCACGGCCACTCGGATGACCCGGTGGAGGCTGTAGTCGGAGACGTACAGAACCCCCGCCGAGTCGGTGACGACACCCATGGGCCCCGAGATCGTCATGGCCGTGGCGGGTACACCGTCGCCGTTGGCGACGGTGGATCCTGTTCCACCCACGGTGCTGATCTCGCCGGTGGGCGAGACGCGCCTCACCCGATGGTTGCCGTAGTCGGCGATGAAGAGAGATCCGTCGGGTCCCACGGTGACGTCGTAGGGCTGGTCGAGCGCGGCGTTCACCGCGGGCCCTCCGTCACCGGAGTATCCCCTCTGCCCGTTGCCTGCCACCGTCGTGATCACGCCGTCGGGGTCGACCCGCCGGATGCGGTCGTACTCACGGTCGGCGATGTAGAGGTTGCCCGCGGCGTCGTAGTCGATTCCCGACGGGTAGTAGAGGGACGCCCCGATGGCCGGACCGCTGTCGCCCAGGGAGCTGGGAACCAGACCTCCGGCCACCGTCCGGACCGGCGGATCCGGTGGTTCCGGGACCGCTCCGGCCGCGCCGGGACCGGTCACGGTGACGAGGGAGAACAGCAACGCCGCCGCCAGGGCCATCGTGGCCGCCCGGGTGAGGGGCCTCCCTCGGGTGGGGGCCGCACCGAAACCGATCATCGGTCAGAGCACCAGGTCGACTACGAACTCACCGGGATCGAGGTCCACATCCGGATCGGGTAGCGCTGTGGCCCGACCGTAGGGTCTCACGACCCCGTCCACGGTCAGTATCAGGTACCCCCCGCCGTCGGAGAGACCACGAATCCTCACGCCGCGCGGAACGTAGGCCACCGGAACTGTCGGGAACCGACTACGAACCGATCCCCAGAACGGCAGACCGTAGGTGAACACTCCACCGTCCTCCGATATCAGCCAGTAGCCGTCACCCGCGGCCGCCATCGACCTTATGGGGGCGTCGAGGGCCAGTACCGCGGCACTGCCGCGGAAGGGGGCGTCGCCGAAGGCGAAGACCCCTCCGTCCTCGGCGACCAGCCAGTAGCCGTCACCGTCGGGCGACGCCGCCAGGTCGACCACCGGGGCCGCCAGCTGCATGCCACCGGTGGAACCGAAGAATCCCGCCGACCCGAAGGCGAACACCCCGCCGTCGCCCCCGAGCAGCCAGTAGCCGGCGCCGTCGGGGGTGGCGGTCATGGCCACCATGGGGGCATCGAGAGAGGTTCCGGCCATGTCGCCCCGCCAGACCGCGTCACCCGTGGCGGTGACCTGTCCGTCGGAGTGCAGCAGCAGGAGGCCGCTGTCCCCGCTGCGGACGGCGGCCACGACGTCGGCCCCCGCGGCGGTCGGAGGACTGCCGGGTGCGTCGCCGTAGCCGATGACCCGCCCACGGTTCGTCACCACCCGGTAGCCGTCGACGGTCACGCTGGGCGTGGGCGTCGATCCGCCACCGGGCTCGACCGGAGGACTGGGGGTCTCGAAGCTCACGCCGGCGGCCGGACCGGTGCCTGCGATTGTCCGGGCCGTGACACTCACCACGTAGGAGCGGTTGGGCGCGAGTCCGGTCAGCGATGCGCTGGTTCCCGAGGTCGCGACTCCCACCGTCGGGTCGTCCACGACGACGTCATAGCCACCTACAGCGAGACCACCGGTCCAGTCGGGGGCGGCCCAGGTGACCTGGGCCGTGGTCCCCTCAGGTCCGGTCTGGGCGGCGAGAGCCCGGACCGCGGTCGGAGGCTCTCCGATCACCCTGATCCGCTGCCTCTGGCTGTCGGACACCAGCAGCAGACCGTCGACAGCGGCGATCTGTTCCAACCCCCCGAGGTCGGTGGTGAGCGCAGTCTTGTCCTCGGTGACGGCCGAGCCACCGGTCCCGGCGAACTCGTGGGCCACCCCGGCGCTGTCGATTCGTACGATTCTGACACCGACCGCCACGTAGAGATCGCCGTTGCGGTCGAGACTGACACTCCGGGGACCGGGAAGATTGGTCGCCACGGCGGACAGGTCGGCCGCGTTCCAGGCCGTGAGTCCGGTACCACCGAAGGTGGATATCGTCCCGTCGGGGGCGATGCGTCGTACGCGGTTGTTCGACAGATCGGCGACGTAGAGCGAGCCGTCGGGTCCCAGGGCGACATCGTTGGGGTTGTTCAGCTCGGCGGCGACCGCCGGACCACCGTCACCGGAGAACCCCGCGGTACCCGTTCCGGCGTAGGTCGAGATGGTGCCGTCGGGGGCGATCCGGCGAATCCGCTGGTTCGTGTAGTCGGCCACGTAGACCGTTCCGTCGTCGGCCACCGCGATCCCACGGGGTCCCGACAGCCGGGCCGACAGGGCGGGACCGCCGTCGCCGGAGAATCCGGCGATGCCGTCCCCGGCGAGGAGGCTCACCGTTCCGTCGGACTCGATGCGACGCACCCGGTTGCCCGACACCTCGGTGAAGTAGATGGTGCCGTTCGGACCGTGGTCCACGTCGTAGGGCGAATAGATTCCGGTGGCGATGCCGGGCAGGCCGTCACCGTTGAACGTGGTCCCCCCGTTCCCCGCCAGGGTCACGACCCGGCCATCGGGCTGAATGCGCCGGATCCGCTGGCTCCCGGCCTCGGCGAAGACGATGTCGCCGTCCGCGGCCACCGACATCCCCCGGGGCACGCTGAGAATCGTGTCCAGGCCGGGTCCGTCTCCGTTGAACGTCCGGGTGGCGGGCGCCGGTCCGCCGGCGATGGTGCGGATCACTCCCCCGGCGGTGGATCTCACCAGGGCGTTCACCGGAGCGGCGATGACCAGATCTCCCGCGGGGTCCAGGGCCACGCCCATGGGGTTTCGCACCGCGGCACCCGAGATGGCGGTGCCATTGGCGGCCACACC
>DRKF01000031.1 GCA_011051915.1 Acidimicrobiales bacterium
GGTCTGCCCGATTCGGTCACCGATCTGCTGGACCGCGACGAGACCAGGGCCCTCTATGAGAGGGTCAACCGGCTGTTGGAGTCCGGCGTGTACCCCGTCGACGAGACCGGTCGGCGCTATCCCTGGCCCCTCGTGTGAAGGAGGTGCCGGACTACCCGCCTCCGCAGACGAGCCCCCTACTGACGGGCCCTGATCGCCTCCACCAGGGCGGGTAGCACTGCGCTCATGGGACTACCCGCCTCCGCAGACGAGCCCCCTACTGACGGGCCCTGATCGCCTCCACCAGGGCGGGTAGCACCTTGTGCGCATCGCCGATGATGCCGAGGTCGGCCACGCTGAAGATGGGGGCCTCGGGGTCCTTGTTGACGGCGATGATGTGCTTGGAGCCCTTCATCCCGACCAGGTGCTGGGTGGCACCGGAGATTCCGGCGGCCAGGTAGACGGTGGGCTTGACGACCTTCCCGGTCTGGCCCACCTGGTAGGCGAAGGGGACCCAGCCGGCGTCGACGATGGCCCTCGAGGCACCCGGCGCCCCACCGAGCAGCTTGGCCAGTTCCTCGATGACCTGGTACCGCTCGGCGTCGCCCATGCCCCGGCCGCCGGCGACGACCACCGCGGCCTCATCGAGCTGGGGTCCGGAACGCTCCTCGGCGTGGCGGTCGACCACCCGGGCCGCGCCCACGGCGCCCACATCGCCGGTGGCCAGCTCGCTCACCGCGGCGGCTCCGCCACCGGAGGGCTCGGCGTTGAAGGACTTGGGCCGGAAGGTGGCCAGCTTCACGCCGCTGTTGCGGAAGGCGGTGTGCACGTTCTTCGTACCGCCGAACACCGGCTCCTCGACCACGAGGGTGTCGCCGTCGACGACGACGTCGACGTTGTTGGTCAGCACCGGCTGATCGAGCGCCACGGACAACCGCGACATCACGTCGCGGCCCTCATAGGTCTGCCCGAAGAAGATGGCGTCGGGAGCCCCGGCGGATCCCATGAGGCCCTCCAGGGCCGCGGCCATGGTGGGCCCGGGGAGCGACTCGCCCAGACCGCCGGCGGCGTGAACCGCGGTGGCGCCGTGGGCCCCCAGGCCCTCGGCCATCGGGCCACCGTCGGCACTGGTGACGCACTCGACGGTGTCGGCCAGCTCGCGGGCCTTGGAGAGGATCTCCAGGGTCAGCGAGGTCGGTCCTCCGTCGGGCGTGGCCTCGGCGTAGACCCAGATCTTCGACAATCCCATTTTCAGACTCCTCAGATGACCTTGAGCTCTTCGAGGAAGGCGACGATGCGCTGATAGCCCTCGCCGTCGTCCTCGATGACCTCTCCGGCCTCACGTGCTTCCGCCTCGGTCACCGAGACGATTTCCTGGCGGGCACCGGCCCAGCCGACCTGATCGGCGGAAATGCCCAGATCGGCGATGGTCACCTGATCGACCGGCTTCTTCTTGGCCGCCATGATCCCCTTGAACGACGGGTACCGGGGCTCGACCACCCCGGCGGTCACGGACACCACGGCGGGCATCGGGCAGACCACGTCGTCGTAACCCAGTTCGGTCTGGCGTTCGATGTGCAGCCCGTCGTCGCCGATCTCGATCTTCTTGGCGAACCCGACTGACGGCAGGCCCATGACCGCGGCGATCTGCTCGGGCACGGTGCCGGTGTAGCCGTCGGAGGACTCCACCCCGGCCAGGACCAGGTCGGGCTCGACCCGGCCGATGGCGGCGGCCAGAACCTTCGCGGTTCCCAGGGCGTCGGTGCCCGAGAGGGCGTCGTCGCTGATCAGCACGGCGTCATCGGCCCCCATGGCCAGGGCGGTGCGAAGCCCGCTGACCTCGTTGTTGGGAGCCATCGACACCAGGGTGACACTGCCCCCACCGGCGGCCTCCACCAGCTGCAGGGCCAGCTCCACCCCGTAGGAGTCGGACTCGTCGAGGATGAGCTTGCCATCCCTCTTCAGAGTGTTGTCGGTTGGATCCAACTCTCCGGGCAGGGCCGGATCAGGGATCTGCTTCACACAGACGGCGACCTTCATGTCCGCGAGTCTGCCGAATGCCGGGCCCCATAGACAAGTTCAGGTGTCCGAAGTCACGGTTCGATTGTCCTCCGCCGGGCGGACGAGTCTCGATCCGATCCGTCACGACCGGGCGAAGAAGTCACGGTTCGGACCGATTCCTTCAACCGAATCCGCACTCTCTGTCGCCGTAGGGGCCCGATTCGGGGGACACTGGTGGGGTGAAGGTCCTGTTGCTGGTCAACTCCTCGGCGTCCTCGGTGACCGGCCGGGCCAAGGTCCTGATCCGACGGGCCCTCTCCGAGCGCCACGAGGTCACCCTGGCCGAGACCAGCCGCCGGGGTCACGCCACCCGCCTGGCCCGGGGAGCGGCCGCCGACGGTATGGATCTGGTCGTGGTGCTGGGTGGGGACGGCACCCTCAACGAGGCGGCCAACGGTCTGGTCCGAACCGACTGCGCCATGGCCGCCCTGCCGGGGGGATCGACCAACGTCTTCGCCCGCACACTGGGTATCCCCGACGATCCGGTGGAGGCCACCACGGTGGTCCTCGACGCCGTCGATGCCGGACGGATCCGAAGGGTGGGTCTGGGCCGGGTCAACGGCCGCTACTTCCTGTTCCACTGCGGTCTGGGATTCGATGCCGCGGTGGTCGAGCAGGTCGAGAAGCGGTCCGGACTGAAGCGCTACGCCGGGCATCCGTTGTTCATCTGGGCCGGTCTCACGACCTGGCTGCGCCACTACGACCGCCGTCGGCCCCACATGAGGGTGCTGAGACCCGACGGGTCGGACACCGGTGATCTGTACCTGGCCATAGTCCAGAACACCGACCCCTACACCTATCTCGGCAGCCGGCCCCTCAGCCTGGCCCCGGAGGCCACCTTCGACCGGGGCCTGACCTGTGTGGGACTGCGGTCGATGTCACTGCGACCGATGCTGTCGGTGGTGTGGTCGCTGATCCGAGGCGACACAGGGATACGCGACCATCCGATGGTGAGCTACGACACCGACCTGTCGTGTCTGGATGTGGTCGGTCTGGGCCCGTTCCCCTACCAGGTCGACGGCGACCTGGTGGGCGACACCGAGAAACTGGCCTTCAACTGGGATCCGGAGTGCCTCGACCTGGTCGTTCCCGGGCCCGGGATCTGAGACCCGCCGGGATCAGTCGCCCACCGACTCCAGCACCCGACGGGTGGTGTCGGGACGGTTCGTGACGATGGCGTCGACGCCGAGGGCGGCCAGGCGGCGGATCTCCGCCGCCTCGTCGACGGTCCAGACGTTGACCTCCAGTCCCGCGGCCCGGGCCCGGTCCATGAACACGGCCTCGACCTGGGACCAGTGGGGGTGAATCGCGCCGTGGCCGTGGCGGGCGCAGGTGTCGACGAGGCGTCCGGTGTCCCCCTCGTACACCAGCCAGGCAGTCGACAACGACGGTTCGATCTCCCTGACCCGGTCGACGATCCCCAGGGCGAAGGAGGAGATCAGCACCTCGTCCCGGAGCCCGGCGTCCCTTCGCTGCGACAGGACGGCCACCACTCCCCCGGCCAGTTCGGCGGAGAGGGCCGGGGAGTCCCCGGGCTTGATCTCGATCTGGGCCAGGACCCCCCGGCAGGCGTCGAGGGCCGATTCGAGGGTGGGAACCCACTGGGGCAGTTCGGCCGCCGGCGTGGCCGATACCGCCCGGCCGTCGGGGAGTTCGGCGTCGTGGTGGATCACCAACCCTCCGTCCGCGGAACGGCGGACGTCGAACTCGATGCCGTCGGCCCCCATCTCCACGGCCAGCGCGTAGGCCTCCAGGGTGTTCTCGGGCCGGTAGGCCGACGCTCCCCGGTGGGCCAGAACCCCGACCATGTGTCCTCCCTCCCACCCTCCCCGGGTGGCACGCGACCCTTTTCCCGCCCCTGGAGGGCGGTCTGCGGTACGCCTTCGATCATGCCAGTACCGGGCCCGTACCGCCATGAGACGACGTGTCCACTATTTGGGACGGTGTCCCGCCGCTGGGGTCCGGGCCGGATCCACCCCTCCGAACCGGGGCCACGGGAGGGAACAACCGTACAAACCACAGCCTTGTCACGCTGCCAAAACCCCAGGTCAGAGCGTCATTAGGGACCGAACTCTTGTCCGACGGGATACCCGTTGCTAATCTGCACACCCGCTGCAGGAATCTCGTCCCCTGAGCCGATGATGCCTCTCGGGATGCTGTGCAGAACGGGTCTGAGCCAGATCCGTGGGACTTGTACGGGAAGTATCGGAGAAGACATTCCCCGGTACTTCGACCCATGGAGGTCACCGTGGTCAAGAATGCGAGCATGCTCCTGGAGAGCAACTTCTGGCGCGACAGGGCGGCTTGTCGGGACACCGATCCCGATCTCTTCTTTCCGGTGGGAACCACCGGACTCGCCCTCGATCAGATAGCCGCCGCCAAGGCGGTCTGCGAGGACTGCAACGCCGTGGAACTCTGCCTGGAGTTCGCCCTGGCGACCAACCAGGACTCCGGTGTCTGGGGCGGTACCTCCGAGGAGGAGCGCAGGTCCATTCGCCGGGCCCGGCGCCGCAAGCAGGCCTGCTGAGCCGTTCCCCACTACCGACCCGGCGACCCACCAGCCCGCCCGGGTTGAGCCGTTCCCCACTACCGACCCGGCGACCCACCAGCCCGCCCGGCTGAGCCGTTCCCCTCTCCCGGCTTTCGGGGCCGCGGCCCCGAACCGGTAGATTCCTCCCATGGCACCCTATGAGAAGGGCCTCGTGGAGGTCGGAGACCGCTGCTGGGCCTACCTGCAACCCGACGGCGGCTGGGGCTGGAGCAACGCCGGTCTGATCTCGGCGGGGGACAACTCCCTGCTGGTCGACACGCTGTTCGACCTCCGGCTGACCGGCGAGATGCTCGAGCAGATGAAGTCGATCACCGGGACCGCGCCCATAGGCACCGTCGTCAACACCCACGCCAACGGTGACCACTGCTACGGCAACCAGCTGGTCTCCGACGCCGAGATCATCTCCTCGGTCGCCTGCGCCGAGGAGATGCCCCGCACTCCCCCGGCGATGCTGGCGGGTCTGATGGCCGCCGCCCCCGAGATGGGCCCCCTGGGGGAGTACCTCCAGAGGTGCTTCGGGGCCTTCCGGTTCGAGGGCATCGAGCTGACCCTGCCCACCCGCACCTTCGAGGGCCGTCTCAACGTCGACATCGGCGACCGCACGATCGAGCTGATCGAGGTCGGGCCCGCCCACACCGAGGGTGACGTCATCGCCCACGTACCCGACGCCCGCACGGTGTTCACCGGCGACATCCTCTTCATCGAGGGCACTCCCCTCATGTGGGCCGGACCCCTGTCGAACTGGGTGAAGGCCTGCGACCTGATCCTCGATCTGGATGTCGACACGATCGTGCCCGGCCACGGCCCGGTCACCGACAAGGCCGGGGTCCGGCGGGTGAAGGAGTACCTGGAGTTCATCGGCCGGGAGGCCACCGCCCGCCACGAGGCCGGGATGAGCGCCGCCGAGGCGGCCCGCGACATCTCCCTGGGCGAATTCGGCCGGTGGCTGGACGCCGAGCGGGTGGCCGTGAACGTCGACTCCATCTACCGCGAGCTCGACCGGCCCGAGGAGACCACCGATGTGGTCACCCTGTTCTCGATGATGGCGAGCCTCGCCGTCTGACCATCCCGGCCACCCCGGCCACCCCGGTCATCCCGGCCGTCCAGACGTTCCGAACCGCTCGAACAGTGCGGCGAGCCGGGTTCAGTCGGTGGTGTGCTGGCCCGGTACCCGGACCACGGCGACGGTACCGACCCCTTCGGGGCCCGGTCCCAGCTCGATCGAGCCCTGGAGCTCCGACGTCACCAGGGTGTGGACGATCGAGGTTCCGAGGCCGGTGACGGTCTCGAGGTTGAACCCCTCGGGAAGCCCGGCCCCGTCGTCGATGATGCGCATCTCGA
>DRKF01000032.1 GCA_011051915.1 Acidimicrobiales bacterium
AGCTCGACTGGCTGTACCGGGCCCCGCAGATCTTCCTCTTCGCCGTTCCCGCCCTCGGTGTGGTCGCCGAGGTGCTCCCCTCCCTGGCCCACCGCCACATCCGTCACCGTCGGATGCTCAACGCCGCCATCGGGAGTTTCGCCCTCTTCGGCTTCGGAGCCTGGGCCCAGGTGAACATCACCCAGGGTGAGCAGCTCACCGACGGTGCCTCGGGTCTGTTGCTGGTGCTGTTCCTGGCCGGGGCCCTGGCGACGGTTCTGGCGGTGCTGGGCCTCGCGGTGGGGTCGGGTTCCACCGCCCGGCCCTCGGCCCTGCTGTCCCCCTCGGGTCTGGCCACCCTCGGAGTCGCCCTGCTGGCCCTGGTCGGAACCGCCGTGGCGTTCCTGGGGGCCCTGCTGGACTGGATCGAGTCCAACGGTTGGCTGGACATCTCCCCCGACGCCCCCCTCCGCTTCACCACCTGGAACTACGCGGTGTTCGCCGCCTTCGCCTACGGAACTCTCATACTCGGTGCCATGGCCGCGGTCATGTGGTGGACACCCAAGATCTGGGGACGCGAGGTGAGGCCGTTGCACGGTCGGATGGCCGCCCTGGGGACCATTGTGGGTGTACTCACCATGATCGTGGGTGCGGCTCTGTCGGGGATCCTCACCGGCCAGCCCGACTTCACCTTCGCCGATCCCGATTTCACCGATGTGTACAGCTCCCTGCTCCAGGGGAGCGGCGCCGAAATCTACAGCTCCGTGGTTCTGGTGGGGCTGCTGGTCGTCGGCTTCTCGGTGGTCGTGGCCGGCCTGGGGCTTTTCCGGGGCCTGGCCGTGAGGGAACGGGTCGGTCCCAATCCCTGGAATGCGGTGAGCCCCGAATGGGAGCTGCCGTCGCCACCCCCACCGGGGGTGCCGGCCGAGCTCCCCGAACTGAATTCGGGCACACCGATCCTCGATGAGGAACACGAGGACCTCGACACCAAGGCCCTGGAGGTGGGCGTCTGATGGATCCCGAACTCGCTCTGGAGACCGGACCGCTGCGGACCAGTCCCCGCACCCAGGTCACCGCCACGGCGTTGGCCATCGGCGGCTTCGCCATGGTCATCGCCGGACTGCTCGGCTTCTACGTGAGCCGGCGGAACCTGGTGGCCTCCCCGGGAGCCAACTGGGTACCCGACGAGGTCACCATTCCCAACGCCCAGTTGGTGATGGCCATGCTCACCGCCCTGATGTCCTCGCTCACCGCCCAGTGGAGCGTGTGGGCCAGCCGGCGTAACTATCAGGCCCACACCTACGTGGGACTGGCGGTCACCTTCCTGCTGGGTGCGGCCTATCTGAACATGCTGATGTTCTCGCTCAACACCATGAACATCGTCATCGGGCAGGGTGAGTGGCAGAACCTGGCCTTCACCGCCACGGGATACCTCATCGCCCTGATCATCGGCTCGATGATCTACCTCGGGTTGATGTCGTTCCGCTCCTTCGGCGGTGATCTGGGCCCCGATGGTTCGGCCCCCCTGGAGTCGGCGGTACTCTTCTGGCACTTCACGGTCGTCGCCTACGCCGCCATCATCTACGTCGTCTACATCGTCAAGTAGGGACCAATGTTCGGAAGCGCAACCAAGTTCAATCTGGGGGCCTCGGGCCTGTTCGCCCTGGCCGCCCTGTACATGGGTATCGCCAGTGGGGCCGACACCACCACCGATGTGACCTTTCTGGCCACCGCGGTTCTGGGCACCGCCGCTGCGGTCTTCCTGTGGTTCGCGGTCGTTTCCTTCGCCGGCGCCGACCCGGTCTCCTTCGACCGGTCCCGCGAGCACATCTATCTGACGTCCCCGGCCTACTGGCCGCCCATGGCCGCCGCCGGTGTGGGAATCATCACCGTCGGACTGGTGGTGAACACCCAGCTGACCCTGCTGGGCGCGGCGATCCTGATCCTGGCCGCCCTGGAGTGGACGCTCTCGGCCTGGGCCGACCGTCGTACCCCCGACATGAGCCGCAACCTCGAGGAGAGGGCGCGCCTGGCCCTGCCGTTCCAGGTGCCGGTCTACGGCGCCCTGGCCATAGCGGTGCCGGTGTTCATGCTGTCGCGGATCCTGCTCTCGGTGGAGCGCAACGTGGCCAGCATCACCGCCATCGTGGTGGCGGCGGCCGTACTGGCCTTCGCCTTCCTCGTGTACCTGGTGCCCAGCGTCCGGGACAACATCATGGTGATCGTGGTCGCCCTGGCCGTGGTGGCCCTGATAGGGGGCGGAATCATCGCCGCCGCGGTGGGCGAACGCGACATCGGCCATGAGGGATCGGGCGAGTCGGCCCCGGCCCACCAGCCGGTGGCGATGGGGACTGCTCAGACGGCCATGGTGACGGTGGTGCGGCAATGACCGAAGCGAACACCCGAGGGTGGGACGACCCCACTGCTCCGAGACATCAGGTAGAGATGAACGGAAAAGTTTCCAGCCCACGCGGTCCGGCGAAGGCTCGGCGTCGCTTCCGACCCATGGCGCTACTACCGCTGGGTCTGGTCCTGGTCCTGGCGTCGTGCATCAACAACGACCAGGACAGTCTCGATCCCCACAGCAAGCCGGCCCGCGACATCGATCGAATCACCAATGTCACCGGCGTCCTGGCCATCATCATCGGCCTGCTGGTCTTCGGCGCCGTTCTGCTGGTCATCATCAAGTTCCGGGCCAAGCGGGGTAGCGAACACGAACTCCCCGACCAGCGCCACGGAAACCTGAGGTTGGAGATCGGCTGGACCATCGTCCCCACCCTGCTGATGATCGGTCTGGCCGTCATCTCGCTTCCGGTCATCTTCACCATCGGTAAGAAGGAGGCCAACTCCATCGAGGTCAAGGTCGAGGGCCAGCAGTGGTGGTGGCAGTACAGCTACGACCTCGACGGCGACGGCACCTACGAGATAGTCACCGCCAACGACTTCGTCATTCCCGTGGGTCAGAACGTGAACCTGACGATCACCTCCAACGACGTGATCCATTCGTTCTGGGTACCGGAGCTGAACGGCAAGAGGGACGCGGTGCCCGGTCGTCTCCATGACTGGAAGATCTCCGCCGACGATCCGGGGGTGTACCTGGGTCAGTGCGCCGAGTTCTGCGGCCTGTCCCATGCCGACATGAGGATCCGTACCATCGCCCTGAACCCCGACGACTGGAATGCGTGGGTCGATTCCCAGATGCAGGCGGCACCGGTACCGGCCGAGGCGGCCGAGGGCCAGGATCCCAGCCTCGCCCGCCAGGGCTATGAGCTCTTCGGCCAGTTCTGCTCGAGCTGTCACGTGATCGACGGGTCGTACGAGGCGGCTCGGGAGAACCGGCCACCTCTGCAGGCGGGGGTGGCCCCGAACCTCACCCATCTGATGAGCCGCACGTCCTTCGCCGGCGCCATCTTCGACCTTTACGACCAGAACGGCAACCTCAACGAGGCCGATCTCCGAGCCTGGATCCAGGACGCGCCCGGCGTGAAACCTTTGCGTCCCGACAACCAGCAGGGGATGATCTCCTTCGCCGACACCCTCGGTGCCGAGGACCTCGACGCCATCGTGGCCTACCTCCAGACCCTCGGCAGCAAGCCGATCCTGCCCTGACCCGACCAGTTCACGACCACACCGGAAACCCATCAGTCCCCTAGGCCCTGAACCCTCCCGGGCCAACAGGAGAAACACACACATGGCAATTGTCGAGGAAGAGCCCAAGCTCCTCGAGCTGACGGCCCCCGAGACCGTGGTCGTACCGGCCGACCGCGGCACCGGCGTATTCGCCCGGCCCACGGCCGAGAGCGGATGGCGCAGTTGGCTGTTCACCGTCGATCACAAGAAGATCGGCATCATGTACGGCGTCGTGGCGATGCTGTGGTTCTTCGTCGGCGGTGTTGAGGCCCTTCTGGTGCGCACCCAGCTGGCGACGCCCAACGGCACCGTCCTGAGCGCCGATCTCTACAACCAGCTGTTCACCATGCACGGCATCACGATGGTGTTCCTGGTGATCATGCCCCTCACCGCGGCGTTCATGAACTTCATGGTGCCCCTGATGATCGGGGCCCGCGATGTGGCATTCCCCCGGATCAACGCCCTCGGTCTGTGGCTGTTCGTGTTCGGCGGGGTGTTCCTGAACATCTCGTGGCTCACCAGTGGCGCCCCTGACTGTGGCTGGTTCTGCTACGCCCCCAACTCGGGGCTCTCGTTCAGCCCCGGCAACGGCGTCGACTACTACGCCCTCGGTCTGCTCATCGCCGGTATCGGTTCGATGGTGGGGTCGGTGAACCTCATCACCACGATCCTCAACATGAGGGCCCCGGGCATGAACCTGATGAAGATGCCGATCTTCGTCTGGATGACCCTCGTCGTGCAGTTCCTGCTGCTGTTCTCCCTGCCGGTCATCACGATCGCCCTGGTTTTCCTGGCGCTGGACCGTCTCTTCGGCGCCAACTTCTTCAACGTCAACGCCGGGGCCGATCCCCTGCTCTGGCAGCACCTGTTCTGGATCTTCGGTCACCCCGAGGTGTACATCCTGATCCTGCCCTCGTTCGGGATCGTGTCGGAGACCCTGCCGGTGTTCTCCCGCAAGCCGCTGTTCGGCTATCCCTTCGTGGCCTTCTCCGGGGTGGCCATCGGGTTCATGGGCTTCGGTGTGTGGGCCCACCACATGTTCGCCTCCGGCCTGGGGCCGGTGTCGGTCGCCGCCTTCTCCCTGACGACGATGTTCATCGCCGTGCCCACCGGGGTGAAGATCCTCAACTGGGTCGGCACCATGTGGGGCGGCAACATCCGCTTCACCGTTCCGATGATGTTCTCCGTGTCACTGGTCGCGATGTTCACCATCGGTGGGTTGTCCGGGGTCATGCACGCCATGGCCGCCGCCGACACCCAGCAGACCGACAGCTACTTCATCGTGGCCCACTTCCACTACGTGCTCTTCGGCGGGGCCCTCATGGGTCTCTTCGGCGGTATGTACTACTGGTGGCCCAAGATCTTCGGCCACCGGCTGAACGAGCGCCTGGGCAAGTGGCACTTCTGGTTGGTTCTGATCGGGTTCAACCTGGCGTTCGGTCCCATGCACATCCTGGGCCTGCAGGGTCTGCCGCGGCGGACCTACCGCTACGGTCCGGGGCTCGGGTTCGACTTCTGGAACCTGGTCTCAACCATCGGCGCCTACATCATCCTGGTCGGGATGCTGGTGTTCGCCTACAACATCCTGCGCAGCCGCAAGACCAT
>DRKF01000033.1 GCA_011051915.1 Acidimicrobiales bacterium
GCCCCCCTCACCGTCAACTTCACCGACCAGTCGACGGGATCACCCACCGGCTGGACCTGGGACTTCGGCGACGGCACCACCGACACCACCCAGAACCCCACCCACACCTACACCAACCCCGGCACCTACACCGTCACCCTCACCGCCACCGACGGCATCGACACCGACACCCTCGTGGCCACCGACCTCGTCACCGCCACGAACGACATCTCCTTCGTCGCCGTGGCCGACACCCATGTCAAGTCGGCGTCACCGGACAAGAACTACGGCTCGCTGAACTTCATACGTATCCGGTCCTCGGCGACCAACGCCTACCAGGTGCTGGTGAAGTTCGATGTGGTCGGGCTGGGTTCGCCCACCTCGGTCAAGCTACGGATGTTCGTCACCGACCCGAGTCCCTCCGCCGGCGACCTCTACGTGGTCGACTCCACCTGGGACGAGACCGCGGTGACCTGGAACACGGCCCCGACCGTGACCGGCGTACCCGTCGCCACCGGCGGTTCGGCGACGGCCGGGCAGTGGTACGAGTGGGACGTGACCGGCGTCGTGACGGCCGACGGGACCTACTCCTTCGCCCTCGTGTCCACCAGCGGGAACAGCGCCTACTTCGACAGCCGTGAGGCGACCAATCAGCCCCACCTCCTGGCCAGCCGATGATCTCGACGCCCCGTTCCCTGCTCGCCTCGTTGCTGGTGGTCTCGGTACTGGCCGTGTCGTGCTCGGGGGGTGGCTCCGCCGTCTCCTCATCCCCGGAGGCCTCTCCGACCACGAACTCGGCGCCGCAGCAGTCACCCGGGACATCTGGCGGGGGTGTCACGACGACGTCCCCCGACTCCATCCGATCCAGCCCGTCCACGACCCTGGCCCCACCGTCCACCGCCGAGGCGTCTCCCCCACCCGAACCGACCGACAGCGAGACCCGTCTGGTCACGGAGTCGTTCGATTCCCCCGGACCCGGGACCTGGGATCCCGCCGACTTCGAGGCCGAGGCCGGGGGCTCGGGTTCGGTCGAGGTGCAGTTCGACGCCGGCTGGATGACGATCGATCCCGAGGGGTCGAGCGAATGGGCCCGGGCGGCGTCCCTCGCCAGTTCCGACACCGATGCCGAGCTGATCGTGAGCCTCACCTCCCGGGGCTCGGGCTTCGGCAGCGCGTTCATCGGTCTGCGTACCGACGGGGAATGGCAGGATGCGGTTCCCTACATGCCCCACCGCGGTCTGGTCGTGGAGTACGAGTTCACCCCCGGAACCGGGGGCGGACTGACCCTCTATGAACTCAGTGGCGGCGCCACCACGATCCTGGCCACGGGGATCGGTCCGGAGCTCCCCGAGGCCGAGACGGTGTGGATCCGATTCCAGGTCGTGGGCACGACCGCTCGCCTGCGGGTCTGGCATGACGGATCACCCGAGCCCGACACGTGGACCCTCGAGAGCCCTGTCACCCTCGCCGTGGACGGATTCCTGACCCTGGCCCTGCGGGACGATCCCGGAGCGGCGGTGAGCTGGGACGATCTCGTGCTCTACGGCGACAGCGAAGCGCAGGTCGGATGATCTGGGCCACGGGTGTCGGAGCGGCGCTGTCCGTTCTGGGTCTGCTCCTCGCCTACCTGGTGGGACTGGCGGCGCTGCCCCTGATCACGCTGGCCACCGGCCTGGCGGTTCTGCTCCTGGTGGCGACACTGTCGGCGTTCCGGGGCACGGCCGTGCTCCGGGACTTCAGCGATCCCCTGTTCCGCCGCCGGCTCCGCTGGGAGATCGACCGCTGCCGTCGGCATGGACGTTGTTTCTCCCTGGTACTGCTGCCCACCCGTCACGCCGGTCAGACCCAGCGAACCCTGCGAGCCCTCGAAAGCGAGCTGAGGAGCATCGATTCCGTCGATGTCGGGCCCCATGGCGTCATGGCCCTGCTCCCCGAAACCGACCGCTCCGCGGCCCGGGCGGTGGTCGAACGGACCACGGCCCTGTTACCCGCCGAGATCGACGAGACCCACACCAGCGTGGCGACCTTCCCCGACGACGGGGTCACCGTCGGGGCTCTCATGGATGTCCTCGGCAGCGGGTCTCCCCGTCCCCGTGGAGCCCGATCATGACTCCCGTCGGTCGCGGCTACCTGCTTGTCAAGCGCCTGGTGGATCTGGCCTTCATCACCGTGACCCTGCCGGTCGTGCTGCCCCTCGGACTGTTCCTCGCCCTGCTGATCCGGATCGATTCTCCCGGCCCGGTGCTCTTCGCCCAGGAGAGGACCGGCCAGCACGGCCGCCGCTTCCGCATGTGGAAGTTCCGGACCATGGTGGCCAACGCCGAGGAACTCAAGGCTGATCTGGCCCACCTGAACATCCTGGAACCCCCCGACTTCAAGATCCCCGAGGATCCCCGCATCACCCGCGTCGGGCGCTTCCTCCGCAAGACCAGTCTCGACGAGCTTCCCCAACTCCTCAATCTGGCTCAGGGTTCGATGACGCTGGTGGGTCCCCGGCCGACCTCCTTCGCCGCCCACACCTACGATCTGTGGCACACCTCGAGGCTCGAGGTCCCTCCCGGTATCACCGGCCTGTGGCAGATCTCGTCCCGCCACACCAGCGGGTTCGACGAGAGGCTCCGGTTGGATCATCGCTACATGGGCCAGATGTCCCTGTGGACCGACCTGAGGATCCTCTTCGGAACGGTCACGACCGTCTTCGGCGGGAGAGGCGCATGAGTCCCATCAGGAATCCCACCGAGGTGACGTCGTGATGACCCTGCTGGCCAAGCCCACCCTGGCCCTTCTCGCCCTGTTGGGCGGTCTGGCCCTGACGAGCGGGCCGGGCACCGAGCCCACCCCCACGATCAGCGACACCCGGATCCCCCTGGTCACCGGCGACGGCGTCGATATCCCCGGAGCCTCCCTGGCAGCCGCCGAGGCCGCCGGAGGTGACAGTGCCATCGGCTACTGGGTCCTGGACCGTGACGGAACCATCGAGGCCTTCGGCGACGCCCCGGCGTTTCCGGCCGTCAAGGGAGTGGCCCTCGATCTCGAGTCGGCTGCCGGAGGGGGCGCGTGGATTCTCACCGACGACGGTGTGGTCCATGCCCTCGGGGGCGCCACCCACTTCGGCAACGTCGACATGTCGGTTCTGGGCGCGGGCGAGAAGCCCAGCTCCATCTCCGGGGTACCCGACGGGACCGGGTACTGGGTCTTCACCGACCGGGGCCGGGTTCTCCGTTTCGGATCGGCCGGATTCTTCGGTGACCTCGTACAGCTGGGTATCAGCGACCGTCTGGTGGGGCCGGTGATAGACGCCGTGGCGACCGCCACCGGAAACGGTTACCTGATGCTCGGCTCCGACGGCGGGGTGTTCGTGTTCGGCGACGGCCAGTTCAGGGGCTCCGTACCCGAGATCATCCCCCTCTCGGGACTGGCCGCCCCCCTGGTGGGTCTGGTACCCGACCACGACGGTGTGGGCTACTGGCTGTTCGCCGCCGACGGCGGGATCTTCTCCTTCGCCGCCGACTTCCTGGGATCCGTCCCGGGTGTGCTGCCCCCCGGGGCCCACCTCGACGAGCCGGTCAGTGGAGCCATCCCCTACGGCTCGGGGTACCTGCTGGTGGCGACCGACGGCGGGGTGTTCAACTTCTCCGACCGGCCCTTCAGCGGCAGCGCGGTCGGCAGCCGGCCCTCCCCCGACATCATCTCCGTGGCCGCCTATCGACCCGGTGGCGCCGTGCTGCCTCCCGCCGGCCTCCCCCCGGTGATCTCCAGTGATCCGGCTCCCATCGAGGGGCTGTGGATCAATCGGGAGGAGATCCTGGCCCTTCCCATGAGCGGACCGGCGTGGCAGAAACTCGTCGAGGTCGCCGATGAGGATCCCGGTCAGGCCGACATCTCCGACCAGGACTCGAACCACGACATCAAGGTCCTGGCCATGGCCTACGTCGCGGTGCGAACCGGGGACGACCATCTGCGCGACCAGGTGGAGCAGGAACTCCTCGAGGTGATCGGTACCGACGAGAACGCCAACAGGAGCTGCGACTGGACACCGAACATCGCCCGATCGCTGGCCATCGGCCGGAACCTCGTCTCCTACATAATTGCCGCCGACCTCATCGGGCTGCGCCCCGACGACGACCCCACCAGTTCAGGCGCACAGTTCGCATCCTGGGTGGACGATGTGCGCCAGAAGCCCAACTGCCCCCACACCGGCTCGGGCAGTTTCCCCGACGGCGACTGGTTCAACCTCAGCCAGTTCCACGACTGGTCGGCGTCCAACGTCTCCACCATGGCCGGAGCCTCCCGCATCGCCGCCGCCCTGTACCTAGGCGACGAATCCGAGGTGGAGGCGGCCTGGGAGACCTTCCAGCGCTACGCCGGCGATCTCAGTGTCGGGCCCGATCTGAAGATCAACGACAAGGCCCTCACCTGGTCCTCCCAACCCGACCGTCCCGTCGCCGTCAACCCCGCCGGGGCGGTGGTCGACGGGCACAACGTCGACGGGGCGATCATCAACGACATCGCCCGCGGTGGCGAGTTCGCCTGGCCTCCGGAGTACACCCAGTATCCGTGGGAGGGACTGGCCGGGTTCTACGTCCAGGCCGAGCTTCTCCAGAGGGCCGGATACCCGGCGTGGGAGGCCGGAGACGAGGCCGGCCGGCGGGCCATCAAGTTCCTCGAGCGACTGGCCGACGAGTTCGGCGACCAGTGGTGGGATCACACCGACTGGGCGAAGTACCTCGCCAACGACGTCTACGGGCTCGACCTCCCCATCAACGGTCCGGCCTCCAAGGGCAAGAACATGGCCTGGACCGACTGGACCCACCCCGGTACCTGAACCCCTCACCCCACACGACCCACCCCGGTACCTGAACCCCTCGGCGAGTCGGTGGCTACCCTCGGGGAATGCCGACCCACCTCCCGACACCGATCACTCCGGCCGACATACGTGATGCCGCCGACAGGATCCGATCGCGGGTGCGGGTGACACCGGTCATCCAACCGGAGTCGGCAACCCTCGCAGCCCGGAGGGGTGTCTGGCTGAAGCTCGAATCACTCCAGCACACCGGATCGTTCAAACCCCGGGGGGCGTTCAACTCGGTGTTGTCAGTTCCCGCCTCGGAGATCCCCCCGGCTGGTGTCACGGCCGCGTCGGGAGGCAACCACGGCCTGGCCGTGGCCCATGTCGCCCGGGCCCTGGACCTGCCGGCCACGATCTTCATCCCCGAGGTCTCTCCCCGGGTCAAGCGGGAGCGGATAGCCGCCCTGGGGGCCACCGTCAGGGTCGGAGGTGCCGTTTACGACGACGCTCAGGCCGAGTGCGACCGTTTCGCCTCCGAGTCCGGCGCCCTGGAGATCCATCCCTACGACACCACCGAGACGATCACCGGTCAGGCCACCCTGGCGATGGAGCTGGAGAGCCAGATCGGGGTCCCCGACACCGTGATCGTGGCCGTGGGGGGAGGTGGTCTGGCCGCGGGTGTGGCCGCCTGGTTCGGGGACCGCGCCCGCATCGTCACCGTCGAGCCGCGATCCTCCGCCTGCCTGCATGCGGCCATGTCCTCCCGGAGGCCGGTACCGGTGCCCGTATCCGGAGTGGCGGCCGACTCCCTCGGCGCCCGGCAGGTCGGGGATCTCGCCTTCTCCCTCCTGCACCACCACGTCGACCTTTCTCTCACCGTCAGCGACGAAGCCATAGTGGAAACCCAGCGGAAGCTGTTCGCCGAGCTCAGGATCGTGGCCGAACCCGGAGGGGCCACCGCCCTGGCCGCCCTGATCAGCGGCACCTACACCCCGGCCGACGGAGAGTTCGTCGCCGTGATCATCTGCGGGGGAAACACCGACCCCTCAGTGCTGGCCTGACGACCCGCCCAGCCCATCGAACCCGCGGACTCAGCCCGACGGGGGCATCGAACCCGCGGAATCAGCCCGACGGGGGCGGAGCGACCCGGGCCCCGATCGACCTCACGACCACTCCGGCGATGAACGCCAGAACCACGGCCACGGCCAGGGTCACCAGGGTTCGGGTGGCCAGGAGCACGAAGGTCCCCGCACCGGCGATGACCGCCAGGCTGAAGGCCTGGGACACCGGACCCATGCCCCGGGTGCCCAGGGCGGCCAGGAACATGACCACTGCCGCCACGGTCGGAGCGAGGATCGTCATGGTCAGAGACTACCCAGGGACTCAGGCGGTATCGTCCCCGACCATGAACAGGTCCTTGAGAATCCTGGTTCTCCTCCTGACCGCGGCCACGATGCTGCTCGTCAGGTCCGCTCCCGCCGGAGCTCAGAGCGTCGACGACACGGTGCAGTCCCTGAACCGCACCGGTGTCTACGTCGAACCGGGAGCCGATGCCGACGCCGAGGCCCTGGCCCGGGTCGCCGATCGCCAGTCCACGGCCGGCGGACGCTTCTACATCGTCGTCCTGGCCGAGGATCCGCTCGACACGACTCAGGAGTTCACCGACGCCGTACTCGACGAGCTCGGGTCGGGAACCGTCATCACCGTGGCGCCCAACGGTCTCGCCGCCGCCAGCAACAGGTTCAGCAACGTGGAGCTGGGTCAGGCTCTCGATGCCAGCGGGCTGTCGTCGGTCGACACCGATCTGGCCGTCGGTTTCGAGGCCTTCGCCCGGGCTCTGGGAGGTTCCCCCACCGTCACGACCGCCGGCGCCCTCACCACGGTGCCCGACAGCACCTCCACCGCTGCGTCGGACGCGTCGTCGGGCGGAAGTGCGGCCGGGCTGCTGATCTTCCTCCTGGTCGTGGTCGTCGCCATAGTCGTGATCGTGATGCTGGTCCGCCGCTCGAACCGCAGGAAGCTCAGCCGCCGGATGGACACCCAGCAGGAAGCCGTGGCCAAGGAGCTCAGCGCCATCGGGGAGGACATCGTGGAGTTCTCCGACGCCGTGCAACTGGCCGACAACCCCGAGATCACCGAGCACTACCGCACCGCCAACTCCGAGTTCCTCGAGCTCCAGGAGAAGCTGGCCGCGGCCGAGAACCCCTGGGCCATCGAGGAGGTCGACCAGGCGGCCGACATCACCGCCTGGCACCTCGACGCGGTGGAGGCCCTCCTCGACGGCCGGCCCGCACCACCGAGGCCGGAGAAGGTCGAGATCCCGACCACCCCGCCACCAGCCACCGCTCCGGCCCGACCCGCGCCACGTCCCGGTCGCCGGGTCGACACCCGCACCACCCGCCGCCGGGCCGACCCCATGCCCCGCGTACCCCGACCCCGATCCAGCGGGGGCAGCGGTATGGGAGGGGTCCTCGGGAGCATCCTCACCGGAACCGTTCTGAGCGGAGGGGGATCCCGTCGCCGTTCGGGCCGTTCCTCCCGGTCATCGGGATCCGGAAGATCACGGACCCGCAGCGCACCCTCGACCGCAACCCGCCGGGGCAGTGCATCGCGGTCGCGGGGTTCCTCCCGGGGGCGGGCTTCGAGACGCCGGGGCTGAAGAATCCCTCGGGCTCTCCACCCAGGATCTACTGTTGAGGCCAAATCCAGGAAGGAACACTGATGTTCAAGAGAATCTGGGGCTACATCCGGACCCTGTTCCGCCAGAAGGCGGAATCGGCGATGAAACCCGAGGTGGAGATCGAGCAGGCCATCAACGAGGCCCGCAAGCAGGACTCGGCTCTGCGCCAGCAGGCGGCCAAGGTCATCGCCCACCGCACCAAGCTCGAGGCTCGCATCGAGAAGGCCGCCGACGACGTGGGTGACGCCCGCGAGATGGCCAAGCAGGCTCTGCTCCGGGCCGAGAAGGCCCGGGCCGCGGGCGATGCCGAGGGCACCGCCAAGTGGACCCAGTCGGCTCAGAGTCTGGCCATGAAGCTGCAGGCGGCCCAGAACAACCTCGACGGGCTCAAGGAGCAGTACGAGATCGCCCTCGACCAGGCCGAGGAGGCCAAGAACGCCGTCCAGCAGAACGCCATGAGGGTCCAGGAGCTCACCGCCAAGCGGATGCAGCTCCTCGGTCAGCTCGAGCAGGCCAAGATGCAGGAGTCGGTCAACAAGGCCATGGAGAGCCTCACCGCCACCGTCGAGACCGACGCCCCCAGTCTCAGCCGGGTCGAGGAGAAGATCCAGGGCCGCCTGGCCGAGGCCAAGGCCAACGCCGAGCTGCGGGAGGCCACCCCCGAAGGGGCCGAGTCCGAACTCCGGGAGGCCGTGTCCCTGGCTCAGGCCGACGACACCCTGGCCGAGCTCCGGGCCGAGCTGGGCCTCGAGGGACCCGCCGGGGAACTCACCAGCTGACCTGGTGGGGCCCAGGCCGTCCCTGGGACCCGCCGAGTCGGAACGATCACCAGAAGTCGTCCGCGGAGCCGGCGTTCCTCAGAGGGCGCCGGCTCCGACTATTCGGTGCTGACCCCGGCCACTGGCCTTGGCCACGTACATGACCTCGTCGGCACGGGCTATGACCTCGGCGGGGTCATGGCGGGGATCGTCGACGACCACGACACCGACACTGAGTGAGATCGACGCCTCCCCCTTGGGCAGCACCACGGGATGGGAGACCCTCCGGACGATGGCGTCGGCGACCTCCCGGGCGTGGTCGGGTCCCTCCAACCCGGCCACCAGCACCGCGAACTCGTCTCCACCCATTCGGGCCACGAGATCATCGCCGCGGACCACCTGACGCATCCGATCGGCCACCTCCACGAGCAGGGCGTCACCGGCATCGTGACCCATGGTGTCGTTGACCGGCTTGAACCGGTCCAGGTCGCAGAACATCACCGCCAGGGACCGCCCTTCGGGCAGCTCCCTTATCGACCGGGTCAGGGCCTGGGTGAACAGCACCCGATTGGCCAGTCCTGTGAGCGGATCGTGGTGGGCCGAGTGCCTCAGTTCCCGTTGTTCCCGCTCCGCCTGGGCCGCCACCCCCAGATGCCGTGCGGCCATGGCCACCGCCGCCGCCGCCGAGGACCACATGTCGCCGAACTCGAACACCAGCCGCCCGAAGCTGGGGTCGCTCTCCACCAGTGGGACGGCCACGCGCTGCCGCCCGGACTCCGAGAGTTCCGCACCGGCGGCCGCCTCACCCATCTCCATTGCCCCGGACACCGCCCCGGCTTCCACCCGGGTCAGTTCGATCACCTGGCGGACCCGGGTCTCGAAATCCAGGTCGCTCTTGAGACACTCGCTCAGCTTGAGGGAGAGGGCGTCGAGCCTCCTCATGTCGGCCAGCGACACCAGCAGAGCGTTGAAGGCGTCCCCGACCATCCCCACGGCATCGGCGGAGTCGACCTCGATCCGGCAGGATTCGGGGTCGCACGCCACCCAGTCCCCGGTGAGGGTCGCTTCCTCCAGCCGGTGGCGCACGGCGGCCATGCTGCGGGCCATGTGATCCAGCCGGCTCCCGACCACGATCATGGCGATCCGGTGATTCGCCAACCCGACCAGGACGCCCGCCGCCAACGAGGCGGTCACGAACAGGGGGGCGAAGGCGTTGTGTGACGGGACACCCAGGGCCACCGCGAACAGGGGGAATACCGCCCCGATCACGGCACCGAATCCCGTCGACCACACCGCGAGATCGACGAATGCCCGCCCCGTCAACCTTCGGGGAGTGGTGCCACCGCCCCTTCCATCCTTCGCCATTGGTATCCATCGGAGCCCCGACGCCGTGACTGAGGACTCGCGACGACGGCGGGGTGGCCGTCGAGGCGATGCGGGAGCCCCGCCCCCGGGACACTCGGGAGATCAGTGAGGGCCGCCTCGGTACTACCTTGGCCCGTGACCCGTCAGCCGAGGAGCCCAGGTGAGACCATGAACAGCCCGAGCGATCGGCCCTCCCGTCGAACCGTCAACCGTGACCCGGCCCACGTCGAGTCGCTCGACGCCGACGTCTGTGTGATCGGTTCGGGGGCGGCGGGGGCGGCGGCAGCCCTGGAGACCGCTTCGGCCGGCCTGTCCGTGATCCTGGTGGAGGCCGCCGAACACCTGGGGGGCCAGGCCGTGGGTTCCTCGATCGGTACCGTGTGCGGCCTGTACGGAAATGGTCCGGATCCGGCCCGGGTGACCCATGGCCTTCTCCCCGACCTCGTGGCGGCCATGGTGGTGGAGGGCTCCGCCCGTCCCCGCCGGGCCCGCAACACGGTCATCATCTCCTACGAACCCTCCGTGTGGGCCCGGCGGGTGGAGGACGCACTCGTTGGGGCCGGAGTGGTGCCGATGACAGGGGCGGTGGTGACCGAGGTTCGCCTCGATGGCCCGTCCGTCAGCGGAGTCCGGGTCGCCACCCGCTGGGGAGCGGCCGAGATCCGGGCCGACAACTGGATAGACGCCTCGGGGGACGCGGTCCTTCCGTGGCTGGCCGGGTTGCCGGTGTTCGTACCCGATCCCCCGATTCTGGGCTCGGTGATGGCGGTACTCGGAGGTGTCGGAACGGAAATGATCGACGGGCTCCCCCGCTCGGTCTTCCACCGCCTGGTCGAACAGGACTCCGACCGGGAGCTGCTCCCCCGGCTGGACGGTTTCGTGTTCTCCAGTCCCCGCCCCGGTGAGGTGCTGATGAACATGACCCACGTCCCCACCCCGACCGACCCCGTGGGCGCCACCCGGGCGGGAATCGAGGGCCGCCGGCAGGTCGACCGACTCCTGGAGGTGTTCCGAAGGGGCCTGCCCGAGGCCTTCGGCCGGGCCTTCGTCGTGAACTACGGGGGTCTGGGGATCCGTCAGACCCGAACGATCTCGGGACGGGCGACCCTCACGACTGACGACGTCCGCCGTGGACATCGCCCCGACGACGCCGTTGCCCGCTGCAGCTGGCCCATCGAGCTCCACACCCGGACCGCGGCCGCCGACTGGGAGGAGTTCGGCGATGACCACATGCACTTCGTCCCTCTCGGGGCCATGCTGCCCGCCGGGCTGGACAACGTGATCACCGCCGGGCGGTGCATCGACGCCGAGACCGCGGCCCTGGCGAGCGTGAGGGTGATGGGCCCCTGCATGGCCATGGGAAGAGCCGCCGCCGAAGTGGTCAGACTGGCCGGCACCGACCCCTACCACCAGGTGGACGTCGCCCGGCTACAAGCCAACCTGAGAGAAAACCTGAACCCCTGACACAACCCGGCCCTCACCACGAGGGAGGCCTCGCCGACCGAGGGAAATGCGCCATCCACGCATGAGTGGTCCAAGCTGTCGGCCGAGCCCGGCGACCTCGTCAACGGGCGGACCCGAGCCATCCACAAATGAGCGACACCAGACCTGAGCCGAGCCCGGCGACCTCGTCAACGGGCGGACCCGAGCCATCCACAAATGAGCGACACCGGACCTGAGCCGAGCCCGGCGACCTCGTCGACGGGCGGACCCGAGCCATCCACGCATGAGCGACACCGAAGGTGTCGCGAACTCGTGGCGCAAACACTGCCGACCGGC
>DRKF01000034.1 GCA_011051915.1 Acidimicrobiales bacterium
AACGGGGAGGCCGGTGCCGGAAGTTGGTCGGGAGGTAGGACAGATAGGTGCGGGCGGCATCGATGGCGGCGAGGTCGTCGGGGTAGAGATTGTCGCCGCAGCCCGAGACCGTGGCGTGCATGCGGGCTCCGCCCATCTCCTCGAGGGTCACGTGCTCGCCGATCACCTCCTCGGCCATTCGCGGCGACCCCAGGTACATCGAGGCGTTGCCCTCGACCATGAAGACCACGTCGCAGAAGGCCGGTATGTAGGCCCCTCCGGCCGCAGAGGGGCCGAACAGACAGCACACCTGGGGGACCCGGCCCGAGAGCCTGACCTGGTTGTAGAAGATGCGCCCGGCCCCGCGCCTCCCGGGAAACATCTCAACCTGGTCGGTTATGCGACCTCCGGCGGAGTCCACCAGCCAGGCGATGGGCAGTTCCTCCGTCAGGGCCCGCTCGGTGGCCCTGACGATCTTCTCCACCGTTCGGGCCCCCCACGACCCGGCCTTCACCGTGGTGTCATTGGCGATGACGCAGACCGGTCGGCCGTCGACGAGGGCCCGCCCGGTGACCACGCCGTCGGCGGGGAGTCCATCGGTGAGGGCGTTGGCCAGCAGCCCGTCCTCGACCAGGGTGCCGGAATCGATCAGGGCGTCGATGCGGGCCCTGACGTGGAGCTTCCCCTGGGACTCGAGCTTGGCCCGTCCCCGTTCCAGGTTTCCGGCCAGGGACCGCGCCAGGGCCGCCCTCACCCTGTCGGGCTGAGTGTGTTCGCCACCCGCGGTTGTCATCGGCCGGCCTCCCGGGCCTCGGCGGCATCGAGTTCGGCGAGGGCCTCCGACACCAGCTTTCCGACGTGCTCCAGTTCGGTCAGGACGTTGCGGAGGTCGGCCAGCCGACCCGAGATGTCCGCCTCGAGATCCTTCACACGTGCCCCCAGGGTCTCCAGCTGTGGCCGTTCGCCCGACAGCTCGTACATGTCGATGATCTCACGGGCCTCCGACACCGACAGCCCGATCCGCCGTCCCCGGAGGGCCAGCTGCAGGCGGGTCCGGTCCCTCTGGTTGTAGACCCGGCGGTTTCCCTCGCGGGCCGGGGTCAGTAGGCCCTGCTCCTCGTAGTAGCGGATCGTGCGCAGGGTCACCCCGAACTCGTCGGCGAGCTGTCTGATGGTCCACCTTCGAAGCGCTGTTCCACCGGAAGCCTCGCCCTCGTGGTGCATTCCCAGCTCCTCCGGTGTCATGTGGGTCCCAGAACGTCTTCCGTTTACGTTAACGTAAGTTGACACATCGACCGAGTCACGGGACCGGCCCCGGGAGCGCACCGACATGAACTTCGACCTGTCCGAGGAGAACGAGGCCTTCCGGGCGGTGGTCGCCGACTTCGCCCGGTCCGAGATCGCCCCCCACGCCGAGCGCTGGGACGCCGAGCACATCTTCCCCACCGATGTCGTACTGGCGATGGGCGAACTGGGACTGTTCGGACTGCCGTTCCCCGAGGAGTACGGGGGTTCGGGCGCCGGCCTCACCACCCTGTGCGTCGCCATCGAGGAGCTGGCCAAGGTCGACGCCTCGATGGCCATCACCCTCGAGGCCGGGGTGAGTCTGGGGGCCTCCCCCATCGCCCACTTCGGGACCGAGGAACAGAAACAGCGGTGGCTTCCCGACCTGTGTGCCGGCAAGGCCCTCGGGGGCTTCGGTCTCACCGAACCCGACGCCGGCTCCGACGCCGGCGGCACCCGTACCCGCGCCGATCTGGATGAGACCACCGGCGAATGGGTACTGAACGGCGAGAAGGCCTTCATCACCAACTCCGGGACCGACATCACGTCGCTGGTCACCTTCACCGCCCGGACCGGCCCCGGGGAGATCAGCGCCATCATCGTGCCCTCGGGCACACCCGGGCTGGAGGTGCAGTCCCCCTACCGCAAGATGGGCTGGCATGCCTCCGACACCCACGGACTGACCCTCACCGACTGCCGGGTACCCGAGGAGAACCTCCTGGGCGAGAGGGGCCGTGGCTTCGCCCAGTTCCTGTCGATCCTCGACGAGGGACGGGTGGCGATCGCCGCCCTGGCCCTGGGCACCATCGAGACCTGCCTGGCCGAGTCGGTCCGCTACGCCAACGAGCGCAGGTCCTTCGGCCGCCCGATCGGGTCGTACCAGGGGGTGGCCTTCCAGTGCGCCGACATGGCCGTCATGGCCGACAACGCCCGGCTCCTCACCTACCGGGCCGCCTGGCTACGGGACCAGGGGCGGCCCTTCAAGCAGGAGGCGGCCAAGGCCAAGCTCTACACCAGCGAGGCCGCCGTCTCCGCCACCCGTACGGCCACCCAGATCTTCGGGGGCTACGGCTTCATGGACGAGACGCCGGTGTCGAGGATGTACCGCGATTCCAAGATCCTGGAGATCGGCGAGGGCACCAGTGAGATACAGCGCCTGATCATCGGCCGGGGCCTGGGCCTCCCGCTCGAATAGCCCGAACCCCGACAACCCACCATCTGTGAGACCCGGGGACGCCCACACCGATCCCCGCACTCACAAAAGGCGGGAAGAGGCGGGGCGGGGAGAGACGGGGTGAGGCGGCTCCGACAGCCCAGCATCTGTGAGACCCGGGGACGCCCACACCGACCCCCGCACTCACAAAAGGCGGGAAGAGGCGGGGCGGGGAGAGACGGGGTGAGACGACTCCGACAACCCACCATTTGTGAGACCCGGGGACGCCCACACCGACCCCCGCACTCACGAAAGGCGGGAAGAGGCGGGGCGGGGCCCGGTTCGCGTACGGGAGCGGGGGCCTACAGCC
>DRKF01000035.1 GCA_011051915.1 Acidimicrobiales bacterium
CGCCTCGGGGGCCAGTGTGGCGGTGGCCCAGGCCTCGGCCACCGACCTGGCCGACGAGTCCGAACGCCCCCGTCTCATGGGCCTGCTGGGAGCGGCGTTCGCCCTCGGTTTCGTGCTGGGTCCGGCCCTGGGCGGTCTGGCGGGTCTGGTGGACCGCCGCCTTCCCTTCTACATCGCCGCCGCCCTGGCCGCGGTCAACGCCGTCGCCGCCTGGATCCGGGTGCCGGAGACCAACCCCCGCCATCTGGCGTCCAAGCGTCCGGTGATCGCCCGCCGGGAGTTGTTCCGGGGGAACCTGGCGCAGCTGGTGATCGTGGCCTTCCTGACCATCTCGGCCTTCAGCGGGTTCGAGGCCACCTTCGCCATCCTGACCGAGGACCGCTTCGCCTGGACCCAGGCCACCATCAGCGGGGTGTTCGTGGCCGTGGGCCTGGTACTGGCGGCGGTGCAGGGAGGGCTGATCGGCCACCTGAGCCGGGCCCACGGTTCGGCCCGGGTCCTGGCCGGGGGCCTGGTGCTGCTCACCTCGGGCATGGTCGTGATCGGCCTGACCGATTCGGTGCCGGGCCTGGCCGCCGGTCTGGTCCTGCTGGTGAGTGGTCAGGGACTGGTGTCGCCCTCGATGAGCACCCTGGTCAGCATCGCCGCCCCCGATCACTCCCGGGGGGCGGCCCTGGGGGTCCAGCAGTCGGGTGGGGCCCTGGCCCGTATCGTCGGCCCGGTCCTGGCCGGTGCGGTGTATCACTACGCCAGCCCGACCTCCACCTATCTGGTCGCCGCGGCCCTGGGAGCCCTGGCCCTGGTTCTGTTCACCCGGCCGGGGGGTCCCATGCGCGAGCTGGACCGCACCCCCGGGTTCCCCGTGCATGTTACCGGCGGGTAACTTAGGGGTAGCGGGCGACTACAGAGAGTCGCCGGGAACTCGAGGTGACGACGATGACCTTCTCACTGGAGCTGAGCGAGGAACAGACCGATCTGAGGGACTGGGTCCATGGGTTCGCCGAGGACGTGGTGCGTCCGGCGGCGGCGGAGTGGGACGAGAGGGAGGAGACTCCCTGGCCCATCCTGGAGGAGGCGGCCAAGATCGGGCTGTACGGCTGGGAGTTCATGGCCAACGCCATGATGGGCGATCCCACCGGGCTGACCATGCCGGTCGTCATCGAGGAACTGTTCTGGGGTGACGCCGGTATCGGCATGGCCATCATGGGCAGCGCCCTGGCGGCGGCGGGTATCGCCGCCTCGGGTACCCCCGAGCAGGTCATGGAATGGGTGCCCCAGTGCTACGGAGACGCCGCCCACGTGAAGCTGGGCGCCTTCGCCGCCTCCGAGCCCGACGCCGGTTCCGACGTCTCGGCCATCCGCACCCGGGCCGTCTACGACGAGGCCACCGACGAGTGGGTGCTCAACGGCACCAAGACCTGGATCACCAACGGCGGCATCGCCGACATCCATGTGGTGGTGGCCGTCGTCGACCCCGAGCTCAAGAGCCGGGGCCACGCCAGCTTCGTGATCCCCCCGAACACCAAGGGCCTCAGCATGGGCCAGAAGTTCTCCAAGCTGGGTATCAGGGCCAGCCACACCGCCGAGGTCATCCTCGACGACGTACGTGTTCCCGGAAGCTGCCTGCTGGGGGGCAAGGAGAAGCTGGACGAGCGTCTGGCCCGGGTTCGCGAGGGCAAGAAGGGCAAGGCCCAGGCGGCCATGCAGACCTTCGAGGCCACCCGCCCCGCCGTGGGGGCCCAGGCCATAGGCGTGGCCCGGGCCGCCTATGAGTACTCCCTCGAGTACGCCAAGGAGAGGGTCCAGTTCGGGCGGCCGATCATCAAGAACCAGGCCATCGCCTTCATGCTGGCCGACATGGCCACCGAGATCGATGCCGCCCGGATGCTGGTGTGGCGGGCGGCCTGGCTGGGCAAGCAGCGCAAGTTCCGCAACGCCGAGGGTTCCATGGCCAAGCTGAAGGCCGGCCGGGTGGCGGTCTGGGTCACCGAGCGGGCCATCCAGATCCTGGGCGGCTACGGCTACGTCAAGGACTACCCCGTCGAGCGCTGGCACCGCGACTCCAAGATCTACGACATCTTCGAGGGCACCGAGCAGATCCAGCAGCTCGTGATCAGCCGGGCCATCTCGGGAATGCGCATCGAGTAGGAAGCAGCTGTTCCCTCAGACGGGTCTTGCCGCCGGTCGACCGTAGCGTTGCCGGGCAGCCTCACCCGTGGTGCCAACCATGGCCCCAATGGCCGCCCACGAGTGCCCTTCCGCTCGGGCCGCTCTCACGGCGTCGGCCAGCTCTCGTTCGGCCGCGGCGCGTCTCAGAAACGCCTCACGGACCGCTCGTAGGGCCGCAGCGTCCTTGACCTCGTCGGTCGGGTCGTTTTGCTCGAAGCGGGCGGCGAGTTCGTCCGCCTGGTCGATGATCTGTTGTGTTGTTCTCGGCAATCTCATCACCTCAGGTGCTTTCGCCGTGCCGGCATGGCGTGAACGATGACCGGACCGTCAGGGCTCTCGACGACTCCGACTTCGAGCAGGCTGGCGGTCTCGCTCGGGCCGATGAGCATCGTGAATCCATCGTCTAGGTCATCGGTGAGTATCGGGTTGTTGAAGGCGGGCAACATGCTGTTGTCGGAGATGCCGTGCTTGCGTGCGCTCGGCGCGATCAGCGGCTGCTCAACGTGTCCAAGGCTAGTTTGGAGTCCAGCCTGCTACAAGGTAACTTGTCATGCGGTGCGATCGAGGGGTCGCG
>DRKF01000036.1 GCA_011051915.1 Acidimicrobiales bacterium
GGCGGATGCCCTCGGGTGCTCGCCCGTGCCGGGCCAGCCATCGGACCACCCGGCCCGGCCCCAGGTGCCTGACCCCGGCCACCGCGACCTTCTCCTCGGTCCGCGCCACCCCCGGCCAGGGCCTCGCCTGATTCCCGCCGATCAGCTCCAGCGGATCGGGGTCGAGGGGAGGGATCCAGTCGGCCATCGGGGCGAAACTACCCGCTTCCGAGCAGGGTCCTCCTCCCTGCTGTGCACGCCGGTCACGCGGCCACCGCGGCCACCACGGCCACCGATTGGCGGATCGAGCCTCAGTCCACCAGCACCAACAGGCGTTCCACCGTGGCCGAGGCACTGGCGGAGTCACCGAGCGCCACGAGTTCCTGGAGGGTTCCGGTCAGGGCGGCCACCACCATCTCGGCGTCGGCGGAGGCGTGCCCGGCCCGTCCCAGAGCCGAACGAACCGCCGCCGTGAGGTCGGATCTGAGTGCCTCCACGAAGGGGCGGTAGAGATCGGGCTGAGTCCGGACCAGGGAGCGGGCGTCGGTGGCGACCCTGGCGGTGCGGAGTCGGTCCACCTCGACGGACCATCGCCAGTATCCGTGCACCAGTTCGTCGAAGGTCGGTTGCTGCCCCAGTTGTCGGATGGCCCGGCCGTGGCGGTCCGAAATGGCTCCCAGGGCACTGACCACCAGATCCTCCTTGGAACCGAAGTGGTACACGAAGGTGTAGGTGCTGGTGTCGAGGGCGGCGGCCAGCGGTCGCAACGACGTCTGGTGGATCCCCTGCTCGAGCAGGTACTCGACGACGGCGTGGAGGAGGGCTTCCCTTCGATTCGGGTCAGGTCTTCGGCCCAACTCTCTCTCCATCCAGTCGTCCGGAGTCGATTCCGGCACTCTCGTTGGTACCCGTCTCGGGCCCTGCCCTCTCCAACGGACAGTCCGCCCCGGTCTTGAGGATCCGGGCCGGATTCCCCGGCGACGACGGCTCGAGCCCGCTCGAACCGGCTCGCTCGGATCCGGGACCACGCCCGCCGGGACCTGAGAATCCGGGGTTGTCACGGCCGGGTGCAGCGGAACCGCAACGGAACGACCGTCGCAGCCCGGCCTGCCCTCCGGGGTCCCGACGGCGGTTTCCCGGAAAGGGTGGGTCCGGGGTCCCGACGGCGGTTTCCCGGAAAGGGTGGGAGAGCCCCTGTTACTCTCTGCTGACCCGGGTACGGGGAATGGGGTGTCGGATACGGCCGGCACCCGAACCGGGGCACAGGCCCCGAGTCATCGCGACGGGGAGGTCGGAAATGCATGTGATGGTCGCCACCGACGGCGCTATGAAACCCGAGAAGACAGCCCCCCTGGTCGCCCGCCTGGCCGGTGAGGACGGACAGGTCACCATCCTCACGGTGGTGGAGATCCCCCGCCGGCTCCTCACCGAGATGAGGGCGGTCTTCAACGACCCGGCGGCGGAGAAGGAACGCGAGCTCAACGCCGAGTTCCGCCGGACCCAGGCCGAGAACCCCGAGCCCACCCACTGGATAGGCGACGACGCCGTCGTCCAGCGCTACAAGGCGCAGCGGACCGAGGAAGCCACCGGACCGATGAGGAAGGCTCTGGAGGATCTGGGGGTCCACCCCACGGTGGAGGTTCGCGAGAGCGAGGATGCGGCCAAGGCCATCCTCGCCGCCATCACCGAGCTGAACGCCGATGTGCTGGCCATAGGCACCAAGGGGCTCGGCCGATTCGAGGGTCTGCTGGGTTCGATCTCGACCAAGGTGGCCCGCCTGGCCCCCTGTTCGGTACTGCTGGTTCGCTGATCACGGGCGGCCTGCTTCGCCCGCCCGCACGGAAAGGCGCGGTCGGGCCTCGCCTACCGTTCAGGTTCGGGCGTTCTTCAGGTTCTTGACCTTGCGGGCCCGACGGCCGGCATCCAGTTCGATCTTGCGGACCCTGAGGTTGTCCGGGGTCACCTCGACGCACTCGTCCTCGGAGATGAACTCGAGGGCGTTCTCCAACGACAGCTTGCGGGGCGGAGTGAGCCGAACCAGTTCGTCAGCTGCCGCCGCCCGGACATTGGTGTGCTTCTTCTCGCGGCAGATGTTGATGTCCATGTCACCGGGCCGGGCCGCCTCACCGACGATCATGCCCTCGTAGACATCCTCACCGACCCCGATGAAGAACGTGCCCCTCTCCTGGAGATTGAGGATGGCGTTGGAGGTGGACACCCCGGTGCGGTCCGCCACCAGACTGCCGGTCCGTCGGGCCCGGATCTCACCGTGCCAGGGCTCCCAGCCGTGCAGCACGTGATTCATGACTCCCGTACCCCGGGTCTCGGTCATGAACTCGGTGCGGAAGCCGATCAGCCCCCGGGCGGGGACCAGGTACTCGAGTCGTACCCAGCCACTGCCGTGGTTGATCATCTCCGTCATCCGGCCCTTGCGCCCGGCGAGGAGCTGGGTCGTCGCCCCCAGGTGCTCCTCGGGGATGTCGATGGTGAGCTGATCCACGGGTTCGTGCAGGGTGCCGTCGATCTCGCGGGTGACCACCTGGGGTTTGCCCACCGTCAGCTCGAATCCTTCGCGTCTCATGATCTCCACCAGTACCGCCAGTTGGAGCTCACCCCGGCCCTGCACTTCCCAGGCGTCGGGACGGTCCAGGGGCAGGACCCGCAGGGACACGTTGCCGACCAGTTCGGCGTCGAGACGGTTCTTCAACAACCGGGCGGTGAGCTTGTTTCCGTCACGACCGGCGAGGGGTGAGGTGTTGATGCCGATGGTCATCGACAGGCTCGGGGTCTCGACCTCGATCACCGGCAGCGGGCGGGGATCCTCGGCATCGGCGAGGGTCTCCCCGATGGTGACGTCGGGCAGACCCGCCACGGCGATGATCTCACCGGGGCCGGCTGACTCCGCCGGCACCCGCTCGAGGTTCTCCGTGATGAACAACTCGGTGATCTTCACGTTCTGCACCGAGCCGTCGGCCCGGCACCACGCCACCGTCTGGTTCTTGGCGATGGTTCCGTGCATCACCCGGCACAGGGCCAACCTCCCCACGTAGGGGGAGGCGTCGAGGTTCGTGACCCACGCCTGCAGCGGATGTTCGGGGTCGTAGCGGGGAGCCGGGACATGTTCGATGAAGGTCCGGATCAGGGGTTCGAGGTCCTGACCGGGAACCGCGGGATCGAGGGTCGCCGTACCCTCCCGGGCGTTGCAGTACACGATCGGGAAGGAGATCTGGGACTCGTCGGCGTCGAGGTCCAGGAACAGGTCCTCGACCTCGGTGACCACCTCGGCGATGCGGGCGTCGGGGCGGTCGATCTTGTTGACGACCAGCACCACGGGCAGGTTGGCCTGCAGGGCCTTGCGCAGAACGAACCGTGTCTGGGGAAGCGGCCCCTCACTGGCGTCGACCAGCAGCAGCACCCCGTCGACCATCGTGAGCGCCCTCTCCACCTCGCCACCGAAGTCGGCGTGTCCGGGGGTGTCGACCACGTTGATCTTGAGGTCGCCCCAACGGACAGCGGTGTTCTTCGCCAGGATGGTGATCCCCTTCTCCTTCTCCAGGTCCATGGAGTCCATGACCCGTTCGGCCACGTCCTGATTGGAGCGGAAGGCCCCCGACTGCCACAGCATGGCGTCGACGAGGGTCGTCTTGCCGTGGTCGACGTGGGCCACGATGGCGATGTTGCGAATCCGGTCGTGGGAGACGAGGGAGGTCTCGGGGGAATCGGCGATGGTCATGTCGGGCTTCCTTGCGCCGGACCCTTCGGGAGGGCAGGCGGAGATGATTCGATTTGGGCGGGCGGCACCCGGGACCGGGCCGAAGGGATCCGTCCCCGATTCGACCGCCGGTCGGACGGACTCTCGGGACGGACTCGGGCCCGCGGCGGCAACCCGAGGGTCGCGGCGCATCTCGATGCGTTTGGGGTCGACCGATCGCCGACGGGGTTTTCCAGGATAGCGACCCCCGTCCGACATACCTTCCCGGGGGGCCGCCCGGCGGGGAACGGGCCCGGATCCGAGTAGCTGTGCAATCGTTGAGAGCGGAGGGCAGATGAGCCGAGACGAGGCGGAACGTCGGGTACTGATCGAGGCGACCCCGTTGGGGGACAGGGATCGCAGGACCCAGAGGGCAGCCTTCGCCCTGCTCCTGGAGGAGGGCCGACCGATCCTGGTGTCGGAGATCGCCGAAGCGGCCGGACTGGACTCGGGCGAGGTGGAGGCTGCGCTGGAGGCCTTCGCCTCGGCCGGTCGGACCCGCTTCGACTCCCGAGGGCGGCTCACCGGGATCGCCGGGCTGTCCGTCGAGCCGACGCGGCACGAGATCCTCGTCGGGCCGACCCCCGATACCGACTCCGTAGTCCGCTGGACCTGGTGCGCCCTGGACGCGGTGGGGATCCTCGGAGCCCTCGGCCGGGGTGGCCGCCTGACCAGTACCCTCCCCGATGGTGCCGCCGGGACGGTGACCACGGAACCCCTGGTGGTGGAGTTCACCGCTTCACAACCCGAGCCGACCCATACGGTGATCCTGCTGACCGACGGCTACGGGGAGGCACCGATCGTGGAGAACTGGTGCCCGACGGTGAACCTGTTCCCGGATCGTGCCGCCGCCCTGGGCTGGGCCGCCGACCGGGGAGTGACCGGCCGGGCCGTTCCGGTGGCCGAGATCATGGCCGACGCCATCGCCATGTGGGCGCCGGTGGTGCCCAACCGGCCATGACCGCGATACCGGCGGCGGATCGAATCGACTGCCTGTTGCTCGACCTCGACGGTGTGATTCGTCATTTCGATCCGGCGGCGGCTCGGGCGGCCGAGGCGCTCCACGGCCTGGAACCCGGCGTGATCCCCAGAGCCGCCTTCGCCCCGGAGATACTCGACCGGGTGGTCACCGGGCGGATGAATCGCCGGGAGTGGACCGAACACGTCGGGTCGCTCGTCGGCTCACAGTCCGCCGCCGAGGACTGGCTGGCCGACAGGGGCCACATCGAC
>DRKF01000037.1 GCA_011051915.1 Acidimicrobiales bacterium
GGCCCATCCACTCGGGGATCCCCAGAAGCATCAGGGGAGCCGCCACCAGCGTGTAGAGCATGAACTGGGCCATGTGAGCGCTGGCCAGATAGCTGGCACCCAGCAGCCCCAGCGGCCAGTCGGAGGCCAGCCACAGCACGATCACCCCGGCCAGGTAGAGCCTCATCTTGTGGCCGGCGTCGGGATCGCGATCGCCGCGGCGCCTCACGGCGATGACGTAAGGAACGGAGAGCAGCGCCATCACCGCCCAGATCCCCGGGTAGGCGACGAATCGCCACGACCACGGCGATTCCACCGTCGAGCACCAGAATCTCATGGGTTTGTCTCCAGGGCCGGGGATGGCGCGGCCGGGATGTCGGCCAACAGGGGCAGATCGTGCACCCACTGGGTCTGGCGGGTGCCGTAGGGGTAGACGGTGCGGGCCAACCCGTCGGGGGCGAAGGCGAACACCTGGCCGGCATGGCCGTAGACACCGGGATCGTCCAGCTCGGGCCGGGCGACCGGCAGCCCGAACATCCTCTGGGCCTCCTCCACCTCGGCGACGGTGCCGGTCAGCCCCACGAACTCGGGGTCGAAGGAGTCCAGGTAGCGCCGCAGGACCTCCGGGGTGTCCCGCTCGGGATCCACGGTGATCAGGATGACGGTCACGTCGCGGGGCATGTCGTTGCGGGACATCACCTGGGAGAGCTGGGCCAGGTGGATGGGACAGATGTCGGTACAGCTCGTGTAGCCGAAATACACCAGGGTCGTGCGACCGGCCGTGCGCTCGACCAGGTCGTAGGGGTTCCCGTCGGTGTCGGTGAGCACCAGTTGGGGCTTGGCCATCGGCTGGGCCAGTTCGACCCCGGCCCAGGTGCTCTCGGAGGTGGCCGCGGCCCGACCGCAGGCGGACAGCACCAACAGGACGGTCAGGACCAGGGGGAGGCGGGAGACCACGCCCTGACGCTACTCGCCCCGAGGGGTTCCCACGACGTCGGGCCCCGGGATTTCGGAGCCCGACACGGCGAACAGGGACCCGATTCCCGCTCCCGGGAATCTCGCCCGCCGAAGCGACAACCGATCAGAACCTGGGATCGATCGGGGTGATACGCCCCAGAGCATCCTCGATGACGGTGCCGGCGTCGAAGGCCAGGTCCTCCCGGAAACGGTCGGCCATGATCTGGACCCCCTGTGGCAGGCCCGACGCCACCCCCACGGGTACCACCACCGAAGGCAGCCCGAGGACATTGGCCGGGGTGATGAACCTCAGCCTCTCGAAGGCGTCGAGCGAACTCTCCATGGAAGCCACATCGGCATCGTGGACGAAGGGGGGACGAACCCAGACCGGACCCACGATCAGGGGATGATCGACCAGGAACTCCGACCACCGTCGGGCCAGTCCGAACCTCTCGATGTGCATCTGCACGATGCGGGTGGCGTCGGGAGTGGGAACCATCTCGGAGAACAGGTCCAGCAGCCTCACCGCCGGCTCGCTCATCACCATCTCCAGCATGGGGCGCAGAACGGCGACGTCGGCCTGCAGAACCTCACCCCAGAGCTGGTTGGCCAGATCCAGGTCGGGGGGAGAGATCTCCTCGACCCGGTAGCCCGCCGCCTCGAGCGCCGCCCCCGCCGCCCGCACCCCGGCGGCGACGTCGGGATCGGTCAGAACGCCCTCCACCTCGGGCACCAGGGCCACCGCCGGGGGTCCGACCACCTCGGGTCCCTCGAAGGGTGCGGTCACCGAGATCGGATCCCGCCAGTGCCAGCCCGACACGACCTCGAAGGCCCTCCGTACGTCACGGATGTGGCGGGCGAGTGTGCCCTGGACCCCCATGAGCTGGGCCGACAGCTGGAAGTCCCGAGGCTCGATGGCCGAGGCGGCCGGAACCCGGCCCGTGGTCGGCTTGACCGAGGCGATGCCACAGGCGTAGGCGGGATTGCGCAGCGAGCCACCTATGTCGTTGCCCAGACCCAGAGGGCTCATTCCGGTGGCCAGGGCCGAGGCCTCACCACCGCTGGATCCGCCGGCGGTCACATCGGGGTTCCACGGGTTCAGGGTCAACCCGTGCAGGGCGTTGTCGGTGTGGAACCTCAGACCCATCTCGGGGAGGTTGGTGCGCCCGATGGGAATGGCGCCGGCGGCTCTCATCCGCTCCACGACCGGCGCGTCGACGTCCGGATAGGCCTCGGCCAGGGCGGGCACACCCTGGGTGGTCGGGGAGCCCACACAGTCGATGTTCTCCTTGACCGTGATCGGTACCCCGTGGAAGGGCCCCAGTGGTTCACCCGCCGCCACCGCTTCGTCGGCCCGGCCGGCAGCCGCCATGGCGTCCTCGGCCAGCACCCTCACCACCGCGTTCAGTTTCGGATTGACGGCCTCGATCCGTTCCAGGTGGGCCGTGACCACCTCCCGGGAACTCACCTCTCCCCCGGCTATGGCCGCCGCCAGGTCCAGAGCGCTCCGGGCCCACAGTTCCTCACTCATGCTTCTCTCCTCCAGGGATTCGCCGGCGGCGGGGCCGCCCCTTCTCACGCTCGTGGGCCGGGTCAGCGGCCCTTCTCGATCTCGGCGACTATCGCTGCGGTACCACTCAGACCCAGTCGGTCAGCCCCGGCGTCCACCATGGCCTCCACGGTGGCGAGGTCGCGTATCCCGCCCGAGGCCTTCACACCGGTGCCGGGACCCACGGTCTCCCTCATGAGTCTGACGGCCTCCACCGAGGCCCCTCCGGCCGGGTGGAATCCGGTGGAGGTCTTCACGAAGTCCGCTCCGTTGGCGACCGCGGTGCGACAGGCGCTCGGTATTCGCTCGTTCCCGATCACCGCGGTCTCCAGAATCACCTTGAGCAGTGCGTCGGGACCGCAGGCCTGACGGACGGCGGCGATGTCCCGTCCCACCGCGTCCCAGTCGCCCTCGATCGCCTGACCGATCGACATGACCATGTCTATCTCCGCGGCCCCGTCCTCGACGGCCAGTTCGGCCTCGCGGGCCTTCGCCGCCGGGACTCCCGCACCCAGAGGAAAACCCACCACGGCGCAGGTGGCGACTCCGGAGTCTCCCAGTGAATCGTGTACCAGCGACACCCACAGTCCGTTCACACAGACCGAGTGGGTCCGGTACTCCCTCGCCTCCTCGCAGAGGCGACGAACCTGGTCCGCGGTGGCCTCGGCCTTGAGAAGAGTGTGGTCGACCATCGCGGCGAACTCGATTGCGTCCATACCCGAACCATGCCACACCACGGGCGGCCCGGGGACTGGGGCGTGTCGACAAGCGCTCCGTCGGATGCCGGGCTCTCAGCTCAGTCCGATGATCTCACCGTTCTCGTCGATGTCCATTCCGGCGGCGGCGGGACGGCGACCGAGCCCGGGCATGGTCGAGATGGAGCCGCAGATGGGGTAGACGAACCCGGCCCCGGCGGAGATGCGGGCCTCACGGACCTCGAGCGTCCAGCCCGTGGGCGCCCCTTTCAGCGAGGGATCCGACGACAGCGAGAGGTGGGTCTTGGCTATGCACACCGGCAGATCGCCGAACCCCTGCTTCTCGTACCCGTCGATCTGGCGGGCCGCCTTCTTCGTGTACTCGACCCCGCCGGCTCCGTAGACCCTGGTGGCCACGGTGGCGATCTTCTCGCGGAGGGGCATGTCCAGGGGATACAGGGGGGCGTACCGGCTGGGCTCCTCGGCGGCCTCGGCCACAGCTGCGGCCAGGTCCGCCGCCCCCTTTCCTCCCTCGGCGACATGGGTCGTGACCACGGCCCTGACTCCCTCGGCCGACGCGATCTCGGCGATGGCGTCCAGGTCGGCGTCGTGGTCGTCGGGGAAGCGGTTGATGGCCACGACCGGAGTCACCCCGTGGATGGCCAGATTCTGAATCTGCTTCACGAGGTTGGACCCTCCCATGTGCACCTCGTCGGGGTTCTCCTTCAGCAGGTCCTCGGGAAGGGGCTTTCCGGCCACTATTCGGTAGTGACCGGAGTGGGCCTTGAGGCCCCTGACGGTCGCCACCAGTACCCCGGCGTCGGGAGCCAACCCCGACTCGCGGCACTTGATGTTGA
>DRKF01000038.1 GCA_011051915.1 Acidimicrobiales bacterium
GGCGATGGGTGCTGGTTCGGGTTCCGGTGTGGGCGCTGGTGTGGGTGCTGGTTCGGGTTCCGGTGTGGGCGCTGGTGCGGGTTCCGGTTCGGGTTCCGGTGTGGGCGTTGGTGTGGGTTCCGGCGCGGCGATGGGTGCTGGTTCGGGTTCCGCTGTGGCCATGGGTGCTGGTGCGGTTGTGGGTACCGGCTCCGGCGTGGGCGTGGGCGTGGGCGCGGCTGCGGGTGCGGCGGCTGCGGGTGGGGCCGGAATCGGAGCCGGGGATGGCGGTGAGGGAGCGGTAGCCACCCACCCGGGGTAGCCCGTCGGGGTGCTCGAGGCCAGGCGGGAGCGTTCGACCAGCACGGCCAGCATCACGCCCACCAGCAGTCCGAGCAGCCCCCCGATGGCCGGATACGCCAGAGGGTTCAGTGGGGCCACCCGCTCCGGTTCCGATGCGGGAGCTATCACCTCACCGGGGTCGATGTTCACGGTGGTCAGGGAGATCAGCTCATCCCTCAGGCCACCGATCTGCCCGCTGAGCAGTTCCTTGGCGGTACGGGCCGAGGCCACGGCCACCGGATCGGGTGGAGGCGGGAGGGCGTCGAGCTGGGCCTGGAGTTCACCGATCGGATCACCGGTGGGGGTCTTGTCGTTGCCCTCGAGGCTGTTGACCGCCACCACCTCCTCGAGGCGGGCCAGGCGACTCTGGAGGTCCTCCCTCCGGGACTGGAGCTCCTCGGCGGCGCTGAGCGTGGCATTGGCCTGGGTGAGGTCGCGGGTGAGTGACGCCACCTGGGTGGCCAGAGAGGCGGCCTTCTCCTCGATTCGGCTCCGGGCGTCGGAAGCCCTCACCTCCAGATAGGCGTCGGCCACGGCGTTGGCCACCGCCGCCGCCAGGTCGCGCCCGGAGTTCCGGTACTTGACGACCAGGATGTCGGAGTCGGGTTTCACCGTGACGGTCAGCTCGGCTATCACCTCGTCGGTGGTCAGATCGAGCGGCCCCTGGCTGCCGAGTTCCTCCAGGGCCCGGTCGACCACCAGAGGAGATGAGGCCAGTGCCTCCTCGGTGGGCGCACTGATCTTCACCCGCGAGGTTCCGGCACTCGCCACATCGGTGGTGACCGGCAGGATCAGCACCTTGGCCCGGGCCTCATACGTGTCGGGAGTGGCTCGCGGGGCCAGGCCCAGTCCCACGGCGATCCCGATGAGGGCGAGCAGGGCGGGGATGAACCACCACCGTCGTACGGCGGAGGGAAAGAAGCGGAGTTCGACGGGATCGTTGGTCATGGGGATTTGTGACGCGGTGAACGTCGGAGTTGAACGTCGACCGCGCCGGTCCCCACCTGAGCGAAGTGCCCGATCGGGGTATCCGGGCTCAGGGGACCGGTCTGCCCGGGGGATCTCCCCTTCCCGGGACGGTCCGGTCCGGGATTCTCCCGATCAGATCCTCGAGGTCTCCGGGAGCCACGAGGGGCGGCGGGCCTCGTAGCCGGCGATGGCTTCGTCGTGGCGAAGTGTCAGGGCGATGTCGTCGAGTCCCTCGAGGAACCGGGTCCGGGTGGATTCCTCCATCGGGAAGGTGGTCTCCATGCCGAGGGCCGGTACCTCCACGGTTCCCCGCTCCACGTCGATGGTGATCACCAGGCCCGGATCGGCGATGACCGCATCGAGCAGGGCCCGACCGAATTCGGGATCCACGACCACCGGCACCAGACCGTTCTTGGTGCAGTTGTTGGCGAAGATGTCGGCGAAGCGGGGGGAGATCACGGCCTCGAACCCGTACTGCTGGATGGCCCACACCGCGTGCTCGCGCGATGAACCCGTCCCAAAGTTGGGCCCCGCCACCAGGATGTTCGCTCCCGTGTAGCGCTCGTCGTTGAGGACGAAGTCGCGGTCGTCCCGCCACTCGGAGAACAGCCCCTTCTCGAAACCGGTTCGCTCGACCTTCTTCAGCCAGTCGCTGGGGATGATCTGATCGGTGTCCACATCGGACCGGTCCAGGGGAACGGCGGTCCCGCTGACGATTCTCACGGCCAACATCTGGGGGCTCCTTGGGGGGATCGTGGTTCTATCGGGTTGTGGGGTCCAGGGGTCACGGGGTCACCGGGTCACAGATCGGCGGGAGCGGCGAAGTGTCCGGCGATGGCACTGGCGGCCGCCACGGCGGGGGACACCAGATGGGTCCGACCTCCGCGCCCCTGGCGTCCCTCGAAGTTCCGGTTGGAGGTACTGGCACACCTCTCGCCGGGTTGGAGCTTGTCGGGGTTCATGGCCAGGCACATCGAGCAGCCGGGCTCCCGCCAGTCGAAACCGGCGGTTCGCAGGATCGAGTCCAGACCCTCGGCCTCGGCCTGGGCCTTCACCTGGGCCGAGCCCGGAACGACGAGGGTCCTCACTCCGGGGGCGACCTTCCGGCCCTGGGCCACCGCCGCCACCTGGCGGAGATCCTCGATGCGCCCGTTGGTGCAGGACCCGATGAAGACGGTGTCCACCGCCACCTCGGTGATCGGAGTGCCGGCCTCGAGGCCCATGTACTCCAGGGCCCGGCGGGCGGATTCGGCCGCCACCGGGTCGTCCATGGAATCGGGATCGGGGACGTTCCCGGCGATGGGTGTCACCTGGGAGGGGTTCGTTCCCCAGGTGACGTGAGGTGAGATCTCCGAGCCGTTGATCACCACCTCGCGGTCGAAGCGGGCGTCGGGGTCCGTGGCCAGGGCCGACCAGTCCTCGACCGCCCGGTCCCAGTCCGGACCCGGGGGAGCTCCGGGTCTTCCGGCCAGGTAGTCGAATGTCGTCCGGTCAGGGGCGACCAGTCCGGCCCGGGCCCCGGCCTCGATGGACATGTTGCACACCGTCATCCGGCCCTCCATGGACATGGCCTCGATGACGGGACCGCGGTACTCGATTATCGAGCCGATACCACCGCCGGTGCCGATGCGGCCGATCACGGCCAGGATGACGTCCTTGGGGGTGACTCCGGGGGCCAGCTCACCCTCGATGGTCACGGCCATGGTGTCGGGGCGTTTCTGGGGCAGGGTCTGGGTGGCCAGCACGTGCTCGACCTCGCTGGTTCCGATCCCGAAGGCCAGGGCCCCGAAGGCCCCGTGGGTGGAGGTGTGGCTGTCGCCGCAGACGATCGTCATTCCCGGCTGGGTCACCCCCAGCTCGGGCCCGATTATGTGGACCACACCCTGGCGGGGGTCACCCATGGAGTAGAGGGGGACACCGAACTCGGCGCAGTTCCGTCGCAGGGTCTCGACCTGGGTGCGGCTGACGGGATCGGCGATGGGGAGATCGACGTCGCTGGTGGGTACGTTGTGGTCCTCCGTCGCCAGGGTGAGATCGGGACGACGGACGGTGCGTCCCGACAGGCGCAGCCCGTCGAATGCCTGGGGCGAGGTGACCTCGTGGACCAGATGGAGGTCTATGTAGAGCAGATCCGGTTCACCCGGGGGAGAGGCGACTACGTGGTTGTCCCAGACCTTCTCGGCCAGAGTGCGGCCCATTCTTGCTCCTTGGCGGCGTATCTTGCATCCCGCACTTGTATCTCGTTATCTGGGATGTCAATCTTGAGTGATGGTACAGAGTGTAAGCGGTGTCGGAGTTCTGGACAAGGCGGTGACGATCGTCGATCTCGTGGCCCAGGGGCCGGTGAACCTCTCCCGCCTGGTGGAACGGACCGGGTTCAGTCGGGCCACCACCCACCGGCTGGCCCAGGCTCTGGAGGTGCACGGTCTGCTGCGTCGGGACGGAGCGGGGCACTACGTGCTGGGTCACCGGATGGTGGGCCTGGGACGCCGGGCGGCGGCGATGTTCCCCCTGGCCACCCTGGCGGCGGGGGAGCTGGAGCGACTGCGGGCCGACACCGGGGAGTCGGTTCAGCTCTACGTCCCCCAGGGGGACAACCGGGTCTGTGTGGCCGCTCTGGACTCTCCCTCCGAACTCCGGACGATTGTCGAGGTGGGTTCGGTTCTGCCCGGTGATCGGGGCTCGGCCGGTCACGTTCTCGCCGGGAACGTGACCCAGGAGGACGGCTGGGTCGCCAGTGTGGCCGAGCGGGAGAGCGGTGTGGCCTCGGTCAGCGCCCCGGTGAGGGACC
>DRKF01000039.1 GCA_011051915.1 Acidimicrobiales bacterium
CAGAGAGAACTGTTCCTCGGGCTTGGCTCCTCTGGCCCCTGCGAGCTTCTTGTGAAACTCGTCGACGTGGCCAGCGACCTCGTCGGCATCTACGGGAAGGGAGTTGATGCTTCCGGCCCCGATGAACTTGGGGGTGCCCAAGTGGAGGGGAATGACCGTGAGGCCTCGGTCGGTCGGGCGTAGATACACCTCGATCCCACCGAGTGCCTGCCGGTAGATATTGATGGCCTGGGTGAGCTCATCGGTCTGCTGAAGGAGGGCGAGGGACCGGCGATGTCCTGGGGTGACCGGGGATTGAGCTGTGGGTTCACTGGCGTGAGGGGTGGTGTCCATGGGGGTTGCCTCAATCTGCTGGCAGGGGTTTATTGGACGTATGTGGTGGCCGTGACGCGCCGCCCGGGCTACGTAGGCGGGCCCGTGCCCCGCCTGTTCTCAAGTCATCGCCAATTCGGTTCCGGCAGAAACTCCAGCCTGGCCCGGTACAGGTGCCATTCGATTTCGTAGCCACGGTCACGGCACAGCGCCCTGAGGTCGGCGGCGATATTGGGGTCTGGCAGCCCGGTGATCACCACCAGGCGAGCGCCAGCCGCCCGCTCCTCGAGTCTCGAGAGTTTCAGCAACTGCCTCATGTAGCCCGATACCTGGGTCACGATGCCGGGGTTGGGGGAGTGGTGTTTCAGTTCAACCCCGACAAGGCGGCCAGATCTGGACTCTTCACACAGCAGGTCGATGCGTTTGGAGTTCGGAAACTCGTACTGCCTTCCTCGGAGTCGCAAGCCTTCGAAGAGTCGGAGGTACTTGAAGTTGTTCACCAGGAATTCCTCCAACTGATCCTCGGAAGTGAACAACTCGGCCGACTGCGCGAGTCCCTCGGGCATGGGCGATCTGAAGAAGTAGATCTTTGTGTCCTTCTCGATCCTGGGATCAGTCAATCGAGGGAAGGTCTCGATCCCAGCGTCTCTCAGGGCCGCGTCGAGCTCCTTGAGGACCTTGGGTCCCTTCTTCTGATACCCAGCCTTCTTCAGAATCACATGCAGGGCACTATCGGGTGCCTGCCTGGTGGTCTGGGGCGCCTCGGGAAGAGAGTTCAATTTCGTGAGGTAGTACCTGACGGGCTTGCTGATGTCCTTCTTCATAGAATGGAGAGTAGGCAATCGGCTCGGGTCCGGCCGTTTCTCTGGTCAGGCTCTCCAGCTGTCTCGTCTGGTCCTGTTGCTCGGAATCGATGGTTCGACATCCTCGAGTCAAGAGCGTCTCGGCGGCTACGGTCGGCGGCGTGGATGTCACGTTCTCGTTCTCCGGTGAGCTGTTCGAGTGGGAGGGCCAGGGGGCCTGGTTCTTCGTGACCCTGCCCCGGGATCTGGCCGAGGACATCAGGGACCTCGAGCTGCCCCGCCGGGGGTTCGGCTCGGTGAAGGTGAAGGTCCGCACCGGTGGCAGCGAGTGGCAGACCTCGCTGTTCCCCGACAGAAAATCCGGTTCCTACCTCCTACCGGTCAAGAAGGCGATCCGCCGGGCCGAGGGCATCGACGAGGGGGATCTCGTCGACTTCGAGATCGACCTGACCGTCGCCTGAATCCCTTCGTCGACACGTTCATCGCCCTCGGACGTCTCGGCCTGATGGCCGGCTCCGGCGGGCAACGGTCCTTGGGTCGGCGGGGCGGGCGACCGACAAGATGAGCACAGAACCCGATGCCAGGGCCGCGGATGCCCGGCCAGTGCGTCGTGACGGTGATGATGGATTCAGGCCGACAGCGGGACGCGAGACAAGGTGGACCGGGATCAATGGCGAAGGTGAACTACTACGAAGTCCTGAGAGTGCCGGTGAATGCAGGCGACGACGAGATTGTCGCTGCCCACCACCGCCTGGTCTCTCTGTTGGTTCCAGACCTGCATCCCCGGGCCTCGGCGGCGGCGAAGCGGGAGCTCTGCGAGGCCGTGAAACTGGTCGACACGGCTCGAGGGGTTCTCACCCGGCCCGCTCTCCGCCGGGAACACGACAGTGAGTTGGGGAAACCAGCACCGTCTGAGCCTCCGGCCGACCCTACGAACACCGACGGGTGCATGATCTGCGGGTCGACCCCGGCCAATCACGTCGTGTTCCGTCGGCAACAGGGGATGCTGTACAGGCGCCGGATCTGGCGTGTCGAGGGAACCGTGTGTCGGGACTGTGGTCGCTCGGTCGGCAGAGACTGGCAGAGCCGGACACTCATCGCCGGGTGGTGGGGGATGATCTCGCTCTTCGTGAACAGCTACTACGTGCTGGCCAACACCGTGGAGCTCTTCGGATTGTTCGGATTGGACCGTCCAGACCGCGACCCCGCGACCGCCTCCCCGCTCCCGGCCCCACTCGATCCGAAGCCGCCTCTGATACTGCGGCTGGGACCCCTCTTCTTCGTGGCGTTGATCGTGGTGATCATCTTGGTGAATCGTGCCGGGGCCTAGTCGCCCTCCTGCACCGTGGAGTCGTCGGCAGGGATCTCCCACCGCCCTCGGAAAGGCAGGTTTGGCGGTGCCCGGCAGTTGACGGGGTGACCGCGCCCTTGTCAGCGGGACGGATCGTGGTCTCCGCTCCCACTACGTCCCGAGGTCCCAGCCGGGCTGATGCCCATGTCGAGGACGGGTTGCCGGCGTCGTGCATCGACGAGGACCGGTGGCCTGTTCCCCCCGGTTGTGGGCTCAGCGGTCGATGGTTCTCAGCCAGGCGGGGG
>DRKF01000040.1 GCA_011051915.1 Acidimicrobiales bacterium
GCGGCGGCCCGGGCCCGCATCTTCGGTCCCCGGCAGGAGTCGGGTTCCTTCCGTGAGGCCCTCGAACGCTTCATCCGACCCCCGTACTTCCCGGTCACCCTGTCGGAGTTCCCCAGCCGCATAGAGGTGTCCGATCTCGACGGTGCCGGGGCCGAGTCGGTGTCGGTGGGCGAGTTGGAGGTGACGGCGGGTCGCATCCCCCACTGCGGACCCACCAACGGCTACCGGGTCACCTGGCGGGGCCGGTCGGTCGCCTACGTGCCCGATCACCAGCAGCCTCCGGACGGCCGGGTCGCCCAGTCGGTGATCGATCTCTGTCAGGGGGTCGATCTGCTGATCCACGACTCGCAGTACACCGACGAGGAGTTCTCCTGTCGCAGCGACTGGGGGCACTGCACTGTGGAGTACGCGGTGTCGGTGGCGGTCCGGTGCGGGGTGCGACGTCTGGCCCTGTTCCACCACGATCCGGCCCACGACGACGGCATCATCGACGGTCTGCTCGACTCGGCGGTGGCCTGCGCCTCCCGGTTCGGGATCGAGGTCGTGGCCGCCCGCGAGGGCGACACCCTCGAGGTGGTGTGAGCTCAGCCCGCGACCCGGGGGTCGGCCCCGGTTCTCAGCCCTTCACCACGTTCTCGAGGTGGTCTGAGACCTCCCGGCTGCCGGGTTCAGCCCTTGACGCCGATACCGCCGTCGGGGTGGAGGAAGGTTCCGGTGATACCCGCGGCCCGGTCCGAGGCCAGGAACACGTAGCTGCCGGCGTGGTCGGCTCCGGTCATGGCCACCTCCAGGGGGGTGCGGCGACGCATGGCCTCGGCCCGGCCCTCACCGTCGTCGAGCCGGCGGTCGTGCAGGGCCAGTGACTGCGGCCCCCGCAGGTCGGTGCCCAACGTGCCTCCCGGGGCCACCCCGTTCACCCTGACAGTGGGGGCCAGGTCGTGGGCCAGGGTGACCACCAGACCCCGCACGGCGAACTTGCTGCTCACGTACATCACCCCGCCCCGGCCGGGGTAGAACCCCGAGGTGGACACGGTGAGCACGATGTTGCCCCGCGACTCGCGCAGGGGTCCCAGGGCCGCCTTCACCCCCAGGATCTGGGAGGCGACGTTGACCCGATAGATCTCCTCGAAGGCGGGCAGCAGCTCGTCGGGATCGATCTCGTCGACCCCGCGGTAGAAGTCGAAGATCCCCACGCAGTTGACCAGGACGTCGAGCCCGCCGAAGGACTCCACACAGGCCTCCACCGCCGTCACGTTCGACTCGTAGGTGGTGGCATCACCCCGCACGACCGTCCATGGGGGGTGGGTCGAGGCGACCTGTTCGCACTTGACCGGGTCCCGCTCGAGGATCGCCACCTCGGCTCCCTCGGAGGTGAACGCCTCGGCCACCGCCAGCCCGATCCCGGAACCGGCCCCGATGACGAGGGTCCGCTTTCCCGCCAGCCAACCGGCACCCGGTGAGGCAACCCCGGTCACAGGAGTGCCGGTCACAGGAGTATCGCCAGATTCTGGGTCCGGAGCACCGACTCGTCCACGGTCACGCTGCGGTGGGCCAGCCGCCAGCCGTGTTCGGTGTGCCGCAACAGGTCGCGGCGTCCGGCGCTCAGGAACTCGGGAGGACGGTCGTCGCCCCGGCTGCGGAACAGCAGTAGCGCCGACTCGACCTCCACGACGGCCCCGACACCGGTGGGTTCGGGGACGGGTGGGTCGGTCTCGGCGGTGAAGGTCCGCACGTTGGTGACCAGGTGCCGGGTGCGCGAGGGGGGATCCTCGGTCCAGGCGTGGCCCCCGGAGAGGCGTTCGACCCTCTTACGCAGCGAGTACAGGTCCTCGGCGAAGTGGTCCATGCGGGCGTGGGTCCCCAGGGTCGACGGGTCGGTGTCGGCCATGGTGGTCACCCGCACCGGCATCAGGTAGGTGATGTCGGGTGTCAGCAGCTCCAGCCAGAGGTGCCACGCCGCGGCGTCGAGCAGGGCGGCCTCCTCGTTGAGGAAGTGGTGGGCGATCAGGTGGCGGGGGTCGTCGTGGGGGAGAGAGGTCCTGAACTTCCCGCCGGATCCGGAGGTCGTGCCGGTCATCGCTCACCTCCCGTGTCGCGGCCGGTGGTGTCGCCGGCGCCGGGAGGGAACAGGTGCCGGGACCACATCTGCAGCCAGTTCCTCTGGTTGAACTCGCCGTAGCCGACCCGGGCGAACCCCGGCCCGGGGAAGTCGTCGAGGGGCCGGCCCACCTGGCCGCCGTCGTGGAGGAGTCCCATGCGGGAGTTCAGCTGCAACCGGTGGGCCATCGAACCCGCGGCCGCGGTGGTGATCGACACCCAGTTCTCGATGTCGTCCTGCTCGAACATGCCCGAGGACCCGAAACACATCAGGTAGGCCTTGTAGGAGTCGGCCTTGAAGTCGTCGGGGGCCTCGGCGTCGACCGCGAACCACGACAGCACCTCGGTCTCGGTGGCCGACACCGGATGCCACTGCCGCAGGGAGATGAACGGCACCACGTCCTCGCCCTCGCGGACGATGGGCCAGTTGTGAACCAGGCTCAGGTTGGGGAAAAGGGTGGCCGCCGACACCATGAAGCCGTCGTCACCGACCATCCGTCTCTGCGGCTCGGACCACAGCGCCGCCATACGGTCGATCATGATGTCGGGGTAGCCGACGTATCTCATGCGTTCGGTGAAGTCGCCGGGGGGCAGCTTGTAGGTTGTGCCGCCCCCGACGCCGCAGTGGTAGAGGACCCCCTCCTTGCGCTTGTGGGCCTTGGGCTCGCGGAACAGGCCGATGTCGACCACGCTGCGGTGGGTGTAGGGCGTGTGGTACATGTCGCCCACGAAGTTCTCGCACCCGATCTTCCAGTTGGCGTTCACCCTCCATCTCTGCGGTCCCCGCAACTCCAGACCCGACTCGCTCTGCGCCGTGTACAGGTCGAGATAGAAGCGGAAGTCGCCGAGAAAGTCCTCCAGGGAGATCCCGGGGTCCTCCACCGCGGCGAACATCAGACCGTTGTAGGTCTCCACCCGGGCCGGGGCGACCAGACGGTGACGGTCCCGGGACAGACCCTCCTCTCCTCCGTAGGCCTCGTCGTGGAAGGGCAGGCCGGCCAGGGAGCCGTCGTTGCGGTAGGACCAGGCGTGGTAGGGACAGCGGAACATCCTGGTGTTGCCCATCTCGGCCCGGCACACCTGCATACCCCGGTGGAGACACATGTTGAGGTGGACACCGATCCGGCCGGTGTCATCGCGGGTGACGATGAAGGAATCGTCGACGATGCGGCGCAGCACGAAGTCGCCGGGGTGGGGGATCTCCGAGGTGTGACCGAGGAAGACCCACGTCCGCGGGAACAGGTTCCGACGCTCGAGTTCGAAGACCTCGGGGTCGCCGTACACGTGGGCCGGGATCATGCCGTCGGCGATGGCGGCGGATATCTCCTCGGCCGGGCCGGGTCTCATGGCTGGATCGTCTCCTGAGTGGTGGGTCGGATCATGGACGGATCGTCTCCCAGATGAGAGGTCGGCTGACAGGTGGGTCGCCTCCTGGGGCGCATCGGGATCCATCGGTGGCTGCTCTCCCGGGGTGCTCAGATGTCGAGGCCCTCGCGGGCCAGCAGGGCCCGGCGGTGGCGCCACATCAGACGGTCGTTGAACCCCGCCCCGAGATCGGGCAGCTCGGCCAGGTCCTCCTCGGGCAGGGCCGCCCCCGAACCCCCGGCCCCCGCCACGGCCAGGCCCATCCGGGCCAGGGTGTCCAGGGTGAAGGCGCTGGTGACGGTCTCCTCGACGGTGGAGCCGGTGGCGACCATCCCGTGGCCGCGCAGCACGCACACGGGACGGTCACCCAACGAGGTGACCATCTCCGCCGCCAGGTCGGGACGGGTGATGAGCACCCCGCGGGGATGA
>DRKF01000041.1 GCA_011051915.1 Acidimicrobiales bacterium
CGACGTCATCATCGTCACCGGTGACCGCGACGCCTACCAGCTGGTGGAGGATCCCCACATCAAGGTCCTGTACAACCGCAGAGGTGTGAGTGACTACGTCCTCTACGACGAGGCCGGCATCGAGGAGCGAACCGGTGTCAGCCCGGCGCTGTACCCGCAGTACGCGGCGCTCAGGGGCGACCCCTCGGACAATCTGCCCGGAGTACCGGGAGTGGGCGAGAAGACCGCCGCCCGTCTGATCAACAAGTACGGCGGCATCGACGGTATCTACGAGCACATCGACGAGATGACCCCGAAGCTGCGGGAGAACCTGATCGAGAACGAGGAGAGGGTCCGCAGGAACCTCCAGGCCATGATCCTGCGCCGGGACGCTCCCGTGGACGTCGACGTCACGGACCTCCACTGGGGGAACTTCGATCCCGAGGAGGTGGCCCGGGTCTTCGAGTTCCTGGAGTTCAACAGCCTCTACCGCCGGCTGAGGGAGGCCCTCGACGGTCGCCTCCCCGAACTCGACGGGGGCACGTCGGTCCTGGAGGCCGAGGTGAACGTCAGCTCCTCGGCGGCCGGGTCCGCCCGGTTGCTCCGGGACCTGGCGGCGGCGGGGGGACGGCTCCCCGTCGACACGGCTCTCTCCGATGACCGCCGGCCCAGGATCACCGGCCTGGCCCTGGTCTCGGACTCCGAGAACGGCGACGTGGAGTGGATACCCGGTGCCCACCTGGACGATGCCGCGGTCGTGGACGCCCTCCGGGTCCTGCTCGACAGCGACGGGCCGGTCATCGACGGGCACCGGATCAAGCCCACCATGAGGGCCCTCCTCGACATGGGTCTCGACCTGTCCCACCTGGAGCTCGACACCGCCCTGGGTGCCTACCTTCTGGATCCGGCCGACGGCCGCTACCTGCTGGAGGACCTCCTGCGGAAGTACGCCAAGCTCGAGGTGCCCACCGAGGACGAACCCGCCCAGGGGCAGCTCGGCCTGGATCTGACCGCGGAGCAGGGAGCGGGGGAGTCCGGACCCGGGCCCCTCGCCCGCGGCCATGCCCGCCGTGCTCTGGCCGTGTCCCGCCTGGTGGAGCCCCTCCTCGACCGGATCCAGGAGGAGGGGGTCGGCCGCCTCTACCACGAGATCGAGAATCCCCTGGTCCGGGTGCTGGCCAAGATGGAGCACGTGGGCGTGGCGGTGGACCGCGACGAGCTGGTGCGGTTGAGGGACACCCTCGTGGCCGAGTGCGACCGGCTCATGCACCGGATCTGGGAGGACGCCGGACACGAGTTCAACGTGAACTCGACCAAGCAGCTCCGGGAGGTCCTGTTCGAGGAGCTGGGTCTCGAACCCCAGAAGAAGACCAAGACCGGCTACTCCACCGACGCCGCCACCCTGGAGAAGCTCCGCGGCGCCCACCCGATAGTCGACCATCTCCTGGAGTACCGCGAGGTCGAGAAGCTCAGGTCGACCTACGCCCAGGGCCTGCTGGACGCCGTGGCGCCCGACGGTCGGATCCACGCCACGTTCAACCAGATGGTGGCCCGCACCGGCCGGCTCTCCTCGGAGGACCCCAACCTCCACAACATCCCGGTGCGGTCGGAGAGGGGTCGCGAGTTCCGGCGGGCCTTCGTCGCCGCCGAGGGCTGCCGGCTGCTCGTCGCCGACTACAACCAGATCGAACTGCGGGTCATCGCCCACCTGGCTCAGGACCCGGGCCTGATCGAGGCCTTCGCCGAGGGCCGCGACATCCACACGACCACGGCGGCCTCGGTCTTCGGGGTTCCCGAGGACCAGGTGACCCCCGAGATGAGGGCGAAGGCCAAGATGGTCTCCTACGGTCTGGCCTACGGCATGGAGGCCTACGGTCTGGGTCAGCGACTCGGTATCCCCACCGAGGAGGCCACCGCGATCCTCGACGCCTACTTCGCGGCCTTCCCCAATGTCAGGTCGTACATGGAACGGGTCGTCGAGGAGACCCGTGAGCGGGGCTACACCGAGACCGAGTTCGGGCGGCGCCGCCGGATCCCCGAGCTGAACTCCCCGAACTACCGGGTTCGGCAGGCGGCGGAACGCCAGGCCATGAACGCCCCGATCCAGGGCCTGGCCGCCGACATCTTCAAGGTGGCCCTGGTCAGACTGGACGCCGCCATCGAGGAGCAGGGCCACTCGAGTCGGATCGTGCTGCAGATCCACGACGAGATCATGTTGGAGGTGACTCCCGACGAGGCCGAGGAGGTTCGCCGACTGACGGTGGACACCATGACCCACGCCGCCGAGCTGAGGGTTCCCCTGGAGGTGCATGTCGCCATCGGGGACTCGTGGGCCGATGCCAAGGGCTGACCGCGGGTCCCCACCGGGTCACTGGTTCGAGGTTCTCGCCGACCACATGGGCCCGGCCTATCTGCGCTACTCCTTCACCCGGGGCACCGTCGCCGAGGTCGACTTCCTGGTGGAACAGCTGGGGTTGGGCCCCCGATCACGGGTACTCGACGTCGGGTGCGGCCCCGGCCGCCATTCCCTGGAGATGGCCCGTCGCGGTCTCGACGTCGTCGGGGTCGACATAGCCTCCACCTTCGTGGAGCTGGCGAGGGAGACCGCCCGGTCGGAGGGGCTCGACGCCCGGTTCCTGCGGCTCGACGCCCGGGAGCTGGACACCGACCCCCGTCTGGCGGCTGGTTTCGACGCCGTCGTCTCGTTGTGCCAGGGCGCCTTCGGACTCCAGGGAGGCCCCGACCCCGGAGCGGGGCCGCCGGGGGAGGAGCCGGTCCCGCCGGTCGATCCCGACCTGGCGGTCCTGGCCGCCATGGCCGCGGTCCTCCGACCCGGTGGGCGGCTGGCCCTGTCGGCGTTCTCGGCTCCCTTCATGATCCGGCACTGGCCGGAGGCGGAGTTCGACGTGGACACCGGGGTCAACCACGAGACGACGGAGATCCGCGACCCCGAGGGAAACGAGACCACAGCCGAACTCTGGACGACCTGTTTCAGCCCCCGGGAGCTGCGCCTGGCGGCTCGCCTCGTAGGCCTGGTCGACCCCGCGGTCCACTCCGTCGAGCCGGGTGACTACGCGGCGCGGGCCCCGAATCCCGATACGGCGGAGTTCCTGCTGATCGCCCGGAAACCGTCCGCGGTCGACCCGGGGGGCGAACCGGCCCAGCGGGGTCGTTCCGGGTGAAGCCCCGGCGCCTTTCTCCCCCCGGTGCGACCTGGCGGTGTTTCCCCCGCGGCGGCGTGTAGCCTGTGCCCGGCGCTTCCGCGCGCCTGTCATCGGGTGTGCCCGGACCTCGGGCCCACCCTGCCGCGATCGAACCGTATCCGGCATCTTCTGTCCCCGAACCGAGCGAACAACCTTGTCCGACACCACCAGTACCGACATCCCCACCTCCGAGCCGACGGCGGAACCCACCGCCCCGGCGGCCGACAGCTCGGCCGAATCAACGGCCGACTTCTCGGCCGAATCGGAGTTCGGGACCTTCACCGAGGCGGGGGAGTACATCCCCCGCACAATCGTCGAGAACGACCTCGGCGACACCAGCCTCGATGAGGCCATCACCTCCACCGTCGTGGAGTTCGACGACGGCGACATCGTCAAGGGCAAGGTCGTCAAGGTCGACAAGGACGAGGTCCTGCTCGACATCGGCTTCAAGTCCGAGGGCGTCATCCCCGCCCGTGAGCTCTCGATCCGCAACGATGTGAATCCGGCCGAGATCGTCTCCGTCGGGGACGAGATCGAGGCCCTGGTCCTCCAGAAGGAGGACGCCGACGGGCGCCTGATCCTGTCCAAGAAGAGGGCCCAGTACGAGAGGGCCTGGGGCAAGATCGAGGAGATCAAGGAGGCCGAGGGCGTCGTCAAGGGCCCGGTCATCGAGGTCGTCAAGGGCGGTCTCATCATGGACATCGGCCTGCGCGGTTTCCTGCCCGCCTCCCTGGTGGAACTCCGTCGGGTCCGCGACCTGCAGCCCTACGTGGGTCAGGAGCTCGAGGCCAAGATCATCGAGCTCGACAAGAACCGCAACAACGTCGTGCTCTCCCGCCGGGCCTGGCTGGAGGAGACCCAGAAGGAACAGCGCGAGGACTTCCTCGAGAACCTCAAGCCCGGGGAGCGCCGCAAGGGTGTGGTGTCCTCCGTCGTCAGTTTCGGCGCCTTCGTCGACCTGGGCGGAATGGACGGTCTCATCCACGTCTCGGAGCTGTCCTGGAAGCACGTCGACCACCCGTCCACCGTCGTCACCGTCGGGGACGAGGTCGAGGTCGAGGTGCTCGAGGTCGACCGCAGCCGTGAGCGCATCAGCCTCTCGCTCAAGGCCACCCAGCAGGACCCGTGGCAGGAGTTCGCCTCCGGTCACCGGGTCGGCGAGCTGGTCTACGGCCGGGTCACCAAGCTCGTTCCCTTCGGCGCCTTCGTCCAGGTCGGCGACGGTATCGAGGGCCTGGTCCACATCTCGGAGATGTCGGCCCATCACGTCGACCTCCCCGAGCAGGTGGTCACCCCCGGCGAGGAGCTGTGGGTCAAGATCATCGACCTGGATCTCCAGCGTCGCCGGACCAGCCTGTCCATCAAGCAGGCCGCCGAGGGCGGCACCGTGGCGGCGGAGTACCAGGAGGCGTTCGGTGAGCACGCCTACGACGCCGAGGGCAACTACATCGGTTCGGAGGAGGTCACCGAGGCCGAGGTGGTCACCGACGAGGACGTCGACTACTCCGAGGAGGCCCGCAAGGCCTGGCGGGAGTACTACGAGAAGTACGGCGAGGAGGCCTACCGTCAGGCCGTGGCCGAGTACGGCGAGGGAGTGGATCCCGCCGGTGTGCTCGGTGAGTCCGACGGCGCCGGCGAGGTGACCGAGGCCGAGGTGGTGGAGGAATCCACCCCCGAGGCCGAGGGCTGATCCCCGCCGACTCCCCCGGGGGAACACGGACATGACCGTCATAGGCCTGACCGGCGGTATCGGCTGCGGAAAGAGCACCGTCGCCGCCGGTCTGGTCCGACGGGGAGCGCACCTCATCGACGCCGACGCGATCACCAGGGAGCTCCAGCAGCCCGGAGAATCGGTGTTCGAGGCCATGGTCGAGAGATTCGGTCCCGGTGTCGTCGCCTCCGACGGCAGCCTGGACCGGGCGGCGGTGGCCGCCATCGTGTTCAACGACGAGGCCGCCCTGGCCGATCTGAACGCCATCGTGCACCCCGTCGTGGGCCGGGAGATCCGGCGTCGGCTCGAGGAGCTGACCTCCGATCCCTCCGCCGTGGTCCTGATCGACGTACCCCTCCTGGTGGAGGGGGCCCGGGACACCGATCGCCCCCGCTACCCCATGGACGCGATCCTCGTGGTCGACTGTCCCGAGGAGACGGCGGTCGCCCGCCTGGTGGAGTACCGCGGGTTGAACGAGGCCGACGCCCGGGCCCGGATCCGGAACCAGGCCTCCCGCCAGGAGAGGCTGGCCCGGGCCGACCGGGTGATCGACAACTCCGGCGACCGTGAGGCGCTCGAATCCGCCCTCGAAGGGGTCTGGGCCTGGATCCGGGGCCTCGGGGACTGACCGGCGACTTCGGCCCGGTACGCACCTCGGTCCGGTGCCCGGCCGGCGAGGACACGCGAACCGTCCGGATCCGGGCGGGAGGGCGGCCGCAACGTCCCACGGCGGCGGTACCGTCGTTGTTCCTGGACCGCCGGGTCAGTCCCGGGTCTCACCTCGGAGGAAATCGTGGACCAACCAAGTTCTGACCTCGAAGCACAGCCCGGGTCGGTCGGTTCCGGGGCCGGCGGAGCAGCTCCGGAGGCCAACGATCCCGATCTCACCGCGGCCGGGGTGGCCTGGGACATCGAACCACTGGTTTCGGGTGAGGGCCCCGGAGGGGTGGGGGAGTTGCTGGACCGTTCCGAGGAGGTGGCCGACCGACTCGGCGCCTTCCGCGGGCGGGTGGCCGAGCTCACCGCCCCGGAGCTGGCCGCCATGATGCACCAGGTGGCGGAGATGGAGGACCTCATGGGCCGGGCCATGTCGTACGCCTCCCTGCGCTTCGCGGTGGACACCACCGAGGGTGCCCTTCTCCAGGCCGCTCAGGAGAAGGCGGCCCGGATCGGTACCAAGGTGCTGTTCATCGACCTGGAGTGGGCGGCTCTCGAAGATGAGAGGGTCGCCGAACTGCTGGCCGATCCCGTACTGGGATTCTGCGCCCACCATCTCCGGTCACAGCGCAGGTACCGTGAGCACCTGCTGTCCGAACCCGAGGAGAAGATCCTCACCGAGCTGTCGGTGACGGGAGCCTCGGCGTGGTCGCGGCTGTTCGATCAGCTGACCTCGGCCATCAGGGTCGATCTGGGCCCCGAGGGAGACCCACCCGGTTCGGAACCCGTCCCCCTCGAGCAGGCCCTGGCCCGGCTGTCCTCCCCGGACCGGGACGTCCGGCGTCGGGCGGCCGAGGCGGTCACCGCCGGACTGGCCCCGGGCATCGAGAACCGGGCCTACGTGTTCAACACCCTGGCCCAGGACAAGGCGGTCAAGGACCGGCTGCGGGGTTACGAATCGTGGATCTCCAGTCGGAATCTGGCCAACGAGGCCTCCGACGAGTCGGTCCGGGCTCTGATCGAGGCCGTCGTGTCCCGCTACGAGATTCCCCACCGCTGGTACGAACTCAAGTCACAGATCCTGGGCCATCGACTGGCCGACTACGACCGGGGGGCAACGGTGGCCGAGTCGGAGCGCCAGGTGGGTTGGTCGGAGGCCCGTGAGCTGGTGCTGGACTCCTACCGTTCCTTCTCCCCCGAACTGGCCGCCACCGCATCCCGGTTCTTCGACAACCCGTGGATCGACGCCCCTCTGCGTCCCCGCAAGCGACCGGGGGCGTTCTGCGCCTACACCGTGCCCTCCGCCCACCCGTTCGTCCTGTTGAACTGGACGTCGAAATCCCGCGACGTGCTCACCCTCGCCCATGAGCTGGGGCACGCCTGCCACGCCTATCTGAGCCGGCCCCAGGGGATCTTCCACTTCGCCACGCCCCTGACCGTGGCCGAGACCGCCTCCGTCTTCGGCGAGACCGTGACCCTGGGCCGCATGCTCGACGCCACCGATGATCCGGAGGAGAGGTTGGCCCTGCTGGCCGAGAGCCTCGAGGGTTCGATCGCCACGGTGTTCCGGCAGACGGCCATGAACCGTTTCGAGGACGCGGTGCACACCGAGCGCCGGGAGGTCGGGGAGCTGTCGGTGGACCGGTTCGGGGAGCTGTGGGCCCAGACCCAGGCCGATGTGCTCGGACCGGCGGTGGACGTCACCGAGGGATACCGGATGTGGTGGAGCTACATCCCACACTTCATCTCCACCCCCGGATACGTGTACGCCTACGCCTTCGGCCAGCTTCTGGCCCTTTCGGTGTACCGCCGGTACGAGGAACAGGGCCCGGCCTTCGTTCCCCGCTACCTGGAGATGCTGGCGGCCGGGGGTTCCCGGTCCCCCGAGGATCTGGCCGCAATGGTCGGCTGCGATCTGGGCGACCCCGGATTCTGGGAAGGTGGTCTCGACATAGTCGCCCGTCAGCTGGATCTGGCCCAGGAGGCGGCCCGGGCCGCCGGCCGTGTCCGATGAGGCGACCCATCAACCCCTTCGGCGGGGTCCGACACGTGGTCTGGGACTGGAACGGAACCCTGCTGGACGACCATCACCTGGTGGTCGAGGCGTTCAACGCCGTGCTGAGCTCGATCGGGGGTCCCCGCATCGACGACGAGTTCTACCGTGATCACTTCCGGCGCCCCCTCAGACACATGTACGAGGTGGCCCTGGAGCGTCCCGTCCGGCCCGAGGAATGGCCCCGCTTCGACGCCGGTTTCCACGCCGCCTACGAGGCCGGTGAGCACGACCTGGAGCTGGCCCCGGGGGCGGAGACCGCCCTGACCCTCCTCCTGCGCAACGGGGCCCTGGCCTCCCAGAGTCTCCTGTCGATGGCCCGTCACCACCATCTGAGCGCCCAGTTGGAGCGCTACGGCATCGGTGGGGCCTTCGACCTGGTGGACGGCCAGCTCCAGCCCGACGACGGATCCAAGACCGCCCGCCTCACCCGGCATCTCGAAACCCTGGATGTGGACGATCCGTCCACGGTCGTCGTGATCGGTGACGCCATCGACGACGCCCATGCCGCCACGGCCAACGGGGCCCGTGTCGTTCTCTACGACGGGGGCAGCCACCACCTGGACGACCTGCGGGCCACGGGGCATCCCGTGGCCGGGTCCCTCACCGAGGTACTGGAGATTCTCGCCGGCTGACGTGACCGCGGTCGGGCCGGTCCGGTGGCCACGGGAAGGTCAGCGCGTGGTGGGTGTGGAGGTGGGCCGGGGCTCAGGCACCGAAGTGGGCGATGGCGGGACAGTCGTGTTCGTCCTCACCCGAGGGGCAGACCCGGTGTCCGGACGGGCCGAGCTGTGACTCGCGTATGAGGAGGAAGCAGAGGGTACAGGTGTACTCATCCGCGTTCTTCTCCTTCTCGCTCCTCTTCTCGGTGCTGACGATGACGACCTTGTCCTCCTCGTCGTCCTCGTCCTCGTCCTCGTCGGCGGCCAGGCGTTCCCTCAGGATGGTGTCGAGGTCGGCCTCGACGTCCTCTTCCTCCTCGTCCTCGTCTTCGTCCTCGTCCTCCTCCTCGCCCTTCACCTTCAGGGGCTTGGCCGAGTCGGGTTCGAGCTCGAGAACTTCGGCGACATCATCGTCGTCGATGACCTCGGGAACTCCCTCGTCGATGACATCCTCGACGAGCAGCGGATCGTCCTCGCCCAGCGCCAGCTCGTCATCGAACTCGGCTACCAGTTCTTCTTCGTTCTCTTCAGCCATCGTGATCCGTTGTCGGTTCCGGGTCACTGACGACGCCGGAGGAAGGGGGGTTGGTGCGGGAACCGCGGTGCCCGACAGGCGGGATGGTAGCCACTGAGACGTACAGGTCAACTCACCCGGTGTCGAAGTCGGCACCGAATCACGGCTGCGGCCTCCGTATGCTGGCGGCGATGGCAGTTTCCACCGAAGAACCAGACTCCACCGTCGAGCCCGATTCGGGGATCTCCGGTCCGGTGACTGCCGTATCGGCGCGGCCCCTCGGCGGGGCGGTGGTCGAGGGTGACACCCGTCCCCGGTTCGTCGTCCACTCCGATTTCGAGCCGGCGGGAGACCAGCCCAAGGCCATAGACGCCCTGGTCGAGGGCATCGAGCGAGGCGACCGCTTCCAGACCCTGCTCGGAATCACCGGATCGGGCAAGAGCGCCACCATCGCCTGGACCATCGAGAGGGCCGGTCGCCCGACTTTGGTCCTGGCCCCCAACAAGTCCCTGGCCGCCCAGCTGGCCAACGAGTTCAAGGAGTTCTTCCCCGAGAACCGGGTCGAGTACTTCGTCTCCTACTACGACTACTACCAACCCGAGGCCTACATAGCCTCCAGCGACACGTTCATCGAGAAGGACGCCACGGTCAACGACGAGATCGACCGGCTGCGCCACTCGGCCACCGCGGCCCTGCTGACCCGCCGCGATGTCATCGTGGTGGCCTCGGTGTCGGCCATCTACGGGTTGGGATCCCCCGAGCACTACCGTCAGAACCTGGTCCACCTCCGGGTGGGTGACGAGATCGACCAGAGGCAGATCCTCAGCCGTCTGGTCGACATCCAGTACGAGCGCAACGACATGAACCTGGTGAGGGGCAAGTTCCGGGTGCGCGGCGACGCCATCGAACTACATCCCGCCTACTGGGAGCACGCCGTCCGGATCGAGATGTTCGGCGACGAGATCGAGCGCATCAGTGAGGTGGACACGGTCACCGGCGAGAGGCTGGGCGACCTCGACGAGCTCAGTGTGTTCCCCGCCACCCACTACACCACCAGCGAGGACCGCATGGCCGAGGCCGTGAAGGGTATCGAGGCCGAGTTGCAGGAGCGGCTGGCCACCTTCACCGCCGAGGGGAAGCTGCTGGAAGCCCAGAGGCTCCGGATGCGCACCGAGTACGACCTCGAGATGATCCAGGAGATGGGTTACTGCAACGGCATCGAGAACTACTCGATGCACATCGACGGCCGCCGCCCCGGCGAGCCTCCCTACACGCTGCTCGACTTCTTCCCCGACGACTACCTCCTGGTGATCGACGAGTCCCACGTGGCGGTACCCCAGCTGCACGGCCAGTTCGCCGGCGACCGCTCCCGCAAGGACAACCTCGTGGAGCACGGGTTCCGTCTGCCCTCGGCCCGGGACAACCGCCCCCTGACCTTCGAGGAGGTCATGGAGAGGGTCAACCAGTGCGTGTTCCTCTCGGCCACCCCCAGCCGGTACGAGCTCCAGGTCAGTGACCAGATAGTCGAGCAGATCGTGCGTCCCACCGGGCTGATCGACCCCGAGGTCATCGTCAAGCCCACCAAGGGCCAGATCGACGACCTTCTCGTTCAGATCAACGATCGGGTGACGGCCGGGGCCCGGGTCCTGGTCACCACCCTCACCAAGAAGATGTCGGAGGACCTCACCGATTACCTCCTGGAGCTGGGGGTGCGGGTCCGCTACCTCCACAGTGAGATCGACACCATCGAACGCATCGAGATCCTGCGGGATCTGCGTCTGGGGGAGTTCGACGTGCTCGTCGGCATCAACCTGCTGAGGGAGGGGCTGGATCTGCCCGAGGTGAGCCTGGTGGCGATCCTCGACGCCGACAAGGAGGGTTTCCTCCGCAGCGAGACCTCCCTCATCCAGATGATCGGTCGGGCCGCCCGCAACGTCGACGGCCAGGTGGTGATGTACGCCGACAACGTCACGGACTCCATGCAGCGGGCCATCTCCGAGACCAATCGCCGCCGCGGACTCCAGCAGGCCTACAACATCGAACACGGCATCGAGCCCGAGACGGTGCGCAAGGCCATCTCCGACATCCTCTCGGTGCTCAGGGGTTCCGAGGAGGGGGCACCGGTTCCCGACAAGCTGGGTGGCCGCCGGGTCGACCGGGCCAAGCGGGACCTGGCCGACCTGCCCACCGCGGAGCTGGGGCGCCTGATCTCCACCCTCGAGGAGGAGATGCGTGACGCCGCCGCCGACCTGCGTTTCGAGTACGCCGCCCGGTTGCGCGACGAGATCAAGGATCTCAGGCGGGAGATGCGCGACGCCGGCTGAGAGACCTGGGGGCCGGGCCCGGCCGTGTCGGCCTGCGACACCGCCCGACAGGCAAACACGTGTTCGGTCGTCCCGGTCCCGATAGGCTGACCGCCCGTGGGTGACAAGCTGATAGTTCGCGGTGCCCGCGAGCACAACCTTCGTGATGTCGACCTGGAGCTCCCCCGTGATCGTCTGATCACGTTCACCGGGCTGTCCGGGAGCGGGAAGTCGTCCCTGGCGTTCGACACCATCTACGCCGAGGGTCAGCGCCGCTACGTGGAGTCGCTGTCGGCCTACGCCCGGCAGTTCCTGGGCCAGATGGACAAGCCCGACGTGGATTTCCTCGAGGGCCTGTCCCCGGCGATCAGCATCGACCAGAAGACCGCCAGTCGCAACCCCCGTTCCACGGTGGGCACCATCACCGAGATCTACGACTACCTGCGTCTGCTGTACGCCCGCATCGGCGTTCAGCACGACCCCGAGACCGGTGAGGTCGTCCAGCGTCAGACCCTGCAGAACATCGTCGACCGGATCCTCGAGCTGCCCGAGGGCACCCGCTTCCAGGTCCTGGCCCCCGTGGTGCGCAGTCGCAAGGGGGAGTACCACACCCTGCTGGCCGATCTGGCCGCCCAGGGCTATCCGCGGGTCAGGGTGGACGGCGAGGTCATCGAGTTCGGGGGTGAGGAGGTCCGTCTCGACCGCTACAACCAGCACGACATCGAGGTCGTGGTCGACCGCCTGGTGATGAAGGACGGTGTGGAGCAGCGACTCACCGAGTCCGTCGAGATGGCCCTGGGTCTGGCCGACGGGCACGTCTGGGTGGAGGAGGTGCCCCGGGACGGCGAACCGGTCCGCCACACTTACAGCCAGCACCTGTACTCACCCTCCACCGGACGCTCCTTCGAGGAACTGGCCCCCAGGAACTTCTCCTTCAACTCCCCCTACGGCGCCTGCCCGGCCTGCGACGGCCTGGGCACCCGATTCGAGGTCGACCCCGAGCTGGTGGTGCCCGACCCCGAGCTGTCGATAGCCGAGGGGGCCCTGGCTCCGTGGGCCGGGGCGACCAGCAAGTACTTCGTCCGGTTGCTCGAGGCGGTGACCAAGGAATTCGACATCCCCATCGACGAACCCTGGGCGTCGCTGACCGCCAAGCAGCGGAAACTACTCCTGCACGGGGCCCCCAAGGGCCGCAAGCTCACCGTGCGGTACCGAAACCGGTACGGGCGTCAGCGTTCCTACACCACCGCCTATGAGGGGGTGCTGCCGTTCCTCAAGCGGCGCCACGCCGACACCGAGTCCGACTGGTCCCGGGAGCGGATCGAGGGCTACATGCGCGAGGTGCCCTGCCCGACCTGCGGTGGAGCCCGTCTCAACGAGGTCTCCCTGGCGGTCACGGTCGGGGGCCTGAACCTCCACGAACTGTCCCGGTTGCCCATAGGCGAGGCGGCCCGGGCCATCGAGGCCCTGGAACTCAGCGACCGGGACCGGATGATCGCCGCCCCGGTGGTCAAGGAGGTCGGGGCCCGCCTCAACTTCCTCATCGACGTCGGCCTGGGCTATCTGACCATGCACCGGTCGGCGGCCACCCTGGCCGGGGGGGAGGCCCAGAGGATCCGCCTGGCCTCCCAGATCGGCAGCGGGCTGGAGGGTGTCCTCTACGTACTCGACGAACCTTCGATCGGGCTGCACCAGAGGGACAACCGCCGCCTGATCGAGACCCTGGTCCATCTCAAGCACCTCGGCAACACGGTTCTGGTGGTGGAACACGACGAGGAGACCATCCGCGAGTCCGACTGGGTGGTCGACATCGGGCCCGGGGCCGGCGAGCACGGGGGAGAGGTCGTGTACAGCGGCCCGGTCAAGGGGCTGATCGACCATCCCGACTCCATCACCGGGCAGTATCTGTCGGGCCGGCGGGTGATTCCCGTACCGGCCCGGAGGCGCCCCGCCGGAGACGACTGGGTGACGGTCCGGGGAGCCCGTGAGAACAACCTGCGTGAGCTCGACGTCGCCTTCCCCCTGGGCTGTTTCACCGTGGTGACCGGGGTGTCGGGTTCGGGCAAGAGCACCCTGGTCAACGAGATCCTCTACAAGTCCCTCATGCAGAAGATCTACCGCTCCAAGCTGGTTCCGGGCCTGCACACCCGGGTGGAGGGCACCGACCTGATCGACAAGGTGATCGACATCGATCAGTCGCCCATCGGGCGCACCCCCCGCTCGAACGCCGCCACCTACACCGGTGTGTTCGACCACATCCGCAAGCTCTTCGCCAAGACCCAGGAGGCCAAGGTCCGCGGGTACATGCCCGGACGTTTCTCCTTCAACGTCAAGGGGGGTCGGTGCGAGGCCTGCTCGGGCGACGGCACCCTCAAGATCGAGATGCATTTCCTGCCCGACGTGTACGTCCCCTGCGAGGTGTGCAAGGGGTCGCGGTACAACCGTGAGACCCTCGAGATCCGGTTCAAGGGCCGGACCATCTCCGAGGTGCTGGAGATGTCGTGCGAGGAGGCCCTGGAGTTCTTCTCCGCCCAGCCTCCCATCGCCCGCCACATGCAGACCCTCGTCGACGTCGGGCTCGGCTACGTGAGGCTGGGCCAGCCCGCCCCCACCCTCTCCGGAGGCGAGGCCCAGAGGGTGAAGCTGGCCAGCGAACTGTCGAAGCGCTCCACCGGCCACACCATGTACATCCTCGACGAGCCCACCACCGGGCTGCACTTCGAGGACGTCCGCAAGCTGCTGGGCGTCCTGTCCCGTCTCGTGGACCAGGGCAACACCGTGGTGGTCATCGAACACAACCTGGACGTCATCAAGACCGCCGACTGGATCATCGACCTGGGCCCGGAGGGCGGGGTGGGTGGGGGAACCGTCGTCGCCACCGGAACCCCCGAGCAGGTGGCCGAGGTGGAAGGCTCCCACACCGGCCACTACCTGGGTCCGGTTCTGGCCGAGGGCCGTCGGGGAGACATCGGCGAGGCCGTGGCATGACGATCGCCATCTCCGACGGGGGGCCGTTCGGGGAGAGCGGCCCCCTACGCTGAGAACCGTGGTTCAGAGACCCGAACCCGGAACCGTTCCCGACACGCCGGGGTCGTACCAGTTCCGCGACTCCGACGGGAAGATCATCTACGTCGGGAAGGCCAAGAGCCTCCGCAGTCGTCTGAACAGCTACTTCCAGGATCCCCGCCGGCTCCATCACCGCACCGCCCAGATGGTGGCCACCGCCGCCACGGTGGAGTGGATACAGGTGGACACCGAGGTCGAGGCCCTGATGCTGGAGTACTCCCTCATCCAGAGGCACCAGCCCCGTTTCAACGTCAGGTTACGCGACGACAAGTCCTATCCGTTCCTGGCCGTGACCCTGCTCGACGACTGGCCCCGGGCCATGGTGGTCAGAGGCAGGCGCAAGCGGGGCAACCGGTACTTCGGACCCTACGGCCACGCCTACGCCATCCGCGAGACCCTCGACCTGCTGTTGCGGACCTTCCCGGTGAGGACATGCAGCGACAACCGCCTGGCCCGCCACCAGAGGTCGGGTCGTCCCTGTCTGCTGTTCCACATCGAGAAATGCGCCGGCCCGTGTGTGGGTGCGGTGTCCACCGAGGAGTACGACACCATGGTGTCCGACCTCATCCGGTTCCTCGAGGGGGACACCGACGAGGTGGTGGCCGAGCTGGAGGCCCGTATGGCCGAGGCGGCGGAGAATCTCGAGTTCGAGCTGGCCGCCCGTCACCGTGATCGCCTCGACAGCGTCCGCAAGGCCATAGAGAAGCAGCAGGTGGCGGGGACCCGCAGCGAGGACTTCGACGTCATAGGCATCGAGGAGGACGAACTGGAGGCCGCCGCCCAGGTGTTCCTGGTGCGCAAGGGCCGGGTCATGGGCCGTCGCGGCCTGATGATCGACAAGGTCGAGGACCTCAGCCCCGGGGACCTGGTGGCCCGGATCCTCGAGCGGCTCTACCACGAGGACAACCCCATGGGAATGCCCAAGGCGGTCTACGTACCCACCCTGCCCGAGAGGGCCGACGTGTACGAGGAGTGGCTGACCCACATGAGGGGCTCGGCGGTGAAGATCGCGGTTCCGCAGCGGGGGGAGAAGAGGGCCCTGCAGGAGACCGTGGTGCAGAACGCCCGCGAGTCGTTCAAGCGACACCGGCTCAAGCGGGCCAGTGACCACAACACCCGGGCCCGGGCCCTCAACGAACTCCAGGAGTATCTGGGGTTGCCCTTCGCCCCCCTGCGGATCGAGTGCTACGACATGAGCCACCTGCAGGGCACCGACTACGTGGGCTCGATGGTCGTGATGGAGGACGCCCTGGCCCGGCGCAGCGACTACCGCCGGTTCAAGATCCGCGAGGTCGACGGCAACGACGACTTCGCCGCCATGGGCGAGGTTCTCACCCG
>DRKF01000042.1 GCA_011051915.1 Acidimicrobiales bacterium
ACGGGTGGCTCCTATGGACGGGTGTGAAACCAACTGGACAGCTATTGGACGAGGAGCGTCGGATGATTCCGATCGATGCGGTGAGAGAGATGTACAGCGAGGCGGTGAACGGCGCTGTCGGGTTGGGTGAGACCCGCTACTACGACGCCGGGCCCGAGTACCGCCGGGCCTTCGACCTGTTGGTCGAGATCGCCTCTCTGGACGTCGGGAACGTGGTCAAGGCGCCCAAGGGGTATCGCTCGGGCGCCTGGGACGAGTTCGCCGGCAACCTGGCCCCGGTGCTGGGCGCCATGGAGGTCGACCAGTTCCTGATCCTGTCGTTCAAGGGGCGGCGTTCCTTCGTGCAGTTCGCGGCCCAGGGTCCCGAAGGGCTGCGGATGGAGGCGGTCTCCAACTCCTACCTTCCGCCGTCGGAGCATCTGGACCGGGCCCGGATCACCCGGCTGCGGGAGCTGGGTTGGGGCGCCCCCACCGGTTCCCCCCAGGCCTCGGTTCCCGAGGAGGATCCGGACGGCTCACCCAACTTCTGGATCCAGATGGAACCACCGGTGGACTTCGAAAAGGCGGCGAGGGTCGCCGTGGACACCCTGGTGGACGTGTACGGCGTACCCCATCCCGGATTCCTGGCCTACAAGGCCTTCAACGTGGCTGGAGGAGTCGAGCCCGTCTATCCCGCCCTCGGCATCAAGAGGGAGGAGGAGGTCCCAGAGGCGACCCGGCCCCCGACACCCCGGCAACTCCTCGGCAAGGTGCTGGCCGTGGCCCGGCACCTGGCCGAGGACGACGACCTCTCACCCGACTCCGACGGGGACATCCGGCTGAGGTACGGCAGCGCCCCGATATTCATGAGGGTCGTCGGCGACCCACCGATGACCAGGATCTTCTCCCCGGTGCTGGGTCGGGTACCGGCGGGTCCGGCCCTGATAGAGAGGCTGAACGAGATAAACCGCGGGCTGCCGGCAGGCCGGGTCTTCCACTCCGGGGAGACGGTGTTCCTGGCCCTGGAGGTGATTCCCCTGCCCTACAGCGATGACCAGCTGGTGGCGGCCCTGAATCTCCTGGGACATCTGGCCGACAGCCTCGACGACGATCTCCGGGAGAGATTCGGGGCCCGCCGGGAGGAGGGCTTCGACTCCCGACCGCCCCGTGACGAACCCGGCTACCTCTGAGGCCTCCACTCCTTCGGCCCCGGGCTGCTCCGGTGACCTCCCCCGGGGCCGAAAAGGCTGGGGTGGGGGCAGGATCATCAGTTCGGGAGTAATCTTTACCCATGGACGCCGAAGAGGCCCGGGCTGCGGCCCGTCGGATCGTCAACGATCCCACCCTCACCTTTCACCAACGCCGTCACTACCTGGCCGGCCTGGCCGAGGGCCTGCTCGACTACCCACCCCTGGGCGACGAGGCGGCCGAGGCCCTCAACAAGCAGATCATCTGCGACCTGTTCGAGGGTCCCGCGCCCTACCGGGCCCGCTACATCCTCCCCGACTACGGTCGGGCTCTGGCCCGGGGGTCGGACCACCTGGAGCTGGATCCCCCCGGCGATCTGGACGAGGCCCTCAACTTCCTGCTGATCATGTACACCCAGGTGCCCTCCATCACCGGCTACCCGGTGTACCTGGGCGACTTCGACAAGATCCTCGAGCCCTTCGTGACCGGGGTCGACGACGAGACCCTGCGGCGGAAGCTGCGACTGTTCTGGATCGCGGTGGACCGGATGCTGCCCGACGCCTTCGTGCACACCGATGTGGGGCCCGGTGACAGTCGCATCACCCGGGCCGTGTTCGCCGTGGACCGTGAGCTCAAACAGGTCGTTCCCAACATCACCTTCAAGGTCGACCCCGAGCTGACCCCCGACGATCTCATCGAGGACGCGGTCACCACGGTGTTCGAGACCGCCAAGCCCCACTTCGTGAACCACCCGTTGATGGTCCGGGACCTGGGCGAGGACTACGCCGCCGTGAGCTGCTACAACTCCCTGCCCGTCGGGGGCGGTTCCCACACCCTCACCCGGTTGAATCTCAAGGCCGTGGCCGAACTGCACCAGGGCGGGATCGAGACCTTCCTGGCCGACACCCTGGCCCACTACGTGGAGCTCACCGCCCAGGTGATCGAGGCCCGCATCCGCTACCTGGTGGAGGAGGCCCGCTTCTTCGAGCACGACTTCCTGGCCCGGGAGGGGCTGATCAGCCTGGACAGGTTCTCCGCCATGTTCGGTGTCTTCGGTCTGGCCGAGGCCGTCGACGTGCTCATGGAGGCCGAGGGTCGGCCCGGGCGCTACGGCCACGACGCCGAGGCCAACGAGGTTTCCTACCGGATCACCCGGCGGGTCTCCGACCTGGTCGCGGCCCGACCCCTGCCCTACTGCGAGGGCAACGACGGCAGGGCGTTTCTGCATTCGCAGTCGGGTATCGACACCGACATCGGCGTCACCGCCGGTACCCGCGTCCCCATTGGTGACGAGCCCGGAATGCTAGAGCACATCCGGGCCGTCGCCCCCCACCACGACCTCTTCCAGGCCGGGGTGAGCGACATCTTCCACGTGGAGGACACCGCCCGGCGCAACCCCCGGGCCATGGTCGACATCATCCGTGGCGCCTTCGCCGAGGGAATGAGGGACTTCACCTTCAACCTGGCCACCAACGGTTTCATCCGCATCACCGGCTACCTGGTGCGCAAGTGCGATCTCGAGAACTTCGACGCCGAGGGGGCCCGCCACGGCAGCACCACCTTCGCCGCCGGGGCGGAGAGAAACTCCCACGTCACGACCCGTAACGTGAAGCGGGTGGTCAGCCGGGAGAGCTCACCTCGCCCCGCCTCGTGACCGGAGAGAGAGGCCTGATCAACCGCGGACTGACGAACGGCGGTTTGGTCAACGGTGGTCCGGTCAACCGCGGTCTGGTGAATGGCGGTTTGGTCAACAGCGGTTTGGTCAACAGAGTCCTGGACTTCAGCCTGGTCGACGGACCGGGAAACCGCCTGGTGATCTTCGTCCAGGGCTGCAATTTCGACTGCATTGCCTGCCACAACCCCTACACGATCGACGTGTGCGACTCGTGTGGGGGCTGCGTGGAGCCTTGCCCCGACGAGGCCCTGTCCCTGACCTTCGACCGCGGGACACCGGAGGTGGTTGTCGACCGCAACGTGTGCACGGAGTGCGACGTGTGCATCGAGGTCTGCCCGATCAACAGCACCCCCCTGGCCCGGCGGATGGAGGTTTCCGCCCTGTTGCAGCGCATCGGTTCGGTGGCCCCTTTCATCTCGGGGATCACGGTTTCGGGGGGTGAGGCCACCCGCCAGGCCGACTTCGTCGTCGATCTCTTCTCCGCCGTGAAGTCGACACCCGGCCTTGACCGTCTCACCACCATGGTGGACACCAACGGCTCGGCCGATCGGGCCACGTGGGATCGCCTCGCCCCGGTGATGGACGGGGCCATGGTCGACCTCAAGGCCCTGGATCCCGAACTCCACCTCCGGATGACGGGACAGGACAACGCTCCGGTGCTGGAGTCGATCCGGCACCTGGCTGCCATCGGCAAGCTGTACGAGGTACGCCTGCTGATGGTGCCGGGCCACAACGACTCCGCCGAGACGGTGAAGCGCACGGCGGAGTGGCTGCTGGCCGTAGACCCCGACATGAGGGTGAAGCTGATCGGATTCCGCCGCCACGGGGTTCGTCCCCACCACGCCCACATCGCAGAGGCCGAACCGGAACACCTGGCGATACTGGAACGAACGCTGCGAGCCGTCGGTCTGTCAGGGGTGGTGGTGGTCTGAAGCCACCGTCGGTCGGGGCGGGGGGTGCGGCGGCCGCCGTAGCCTGACCTCTCGTGACACGACGGTTCTGGCTGGAGACTCTGGGGGTGGGTTCTATGGGGCTAACCAGTCGAACGCGAGGCTGTCGCGAATGACGAGATGCAGAGTGTCATAGTGGTGGAAATGGGGTTCATATCCAGAAGCGGTGAACAACACCGAATGAGCCAGCGATCTGAACCAATTTCACTGATCCCGGATCTATTTCATGGTGCCAGATACGCCAGATCTGGCGCGCCCAGCGACATTCCGCTTGACACATGTTGATCCCTAGCTAGGGTACAGATGTGGGCGCGGGATATGAAATCTAGAAGATTCACTTGCATAGTCACCGTTGAGGATAAGAATGTCGATGAGAAACCCACAAAATCAACGGCCCACCATCGCGTGGGCTCCGAGGGTATTGATAGCGGGTCTTATGCTGATTACAAGCGTTCTCGCGCTTGCGGCTCCGGCTAGCGCTGCCCCGACGTGGCACGAAACAAGCTACAAGTCGTGTAGCAGTGAGAGCGTGCACAACGCTGTCGGAGGGACACAAAATCTCTCATCCTACCTGGATGGTTGGACTTCAACATGGTATAGTAACCCTACCGTGGTGCGTGTAGGTTACTGGAACTCACCGAGTTCATCGTTCATGTCAACTAGGCGGGGAATAAATCAGGTTGGGATCTTTGCGGCCAATCTCTCCTATGCCTACTGCGCGTGAGGCTGAGGACACCGCCAGCAAGGGAAGCTCGCTGGCGGTGTCACTTCGCGTCATTGTCAGTATATTCGTGGTCATGATTGCTGGATGTGCAGGTAGATCATCGACAGTGACAGCGGCTGGTTCCGATGAGAAGTTCCTGTCCGACGCCGAACTGAATATCAGGATGTATGAGTGTATATCGGCGAATGGGTTTGATGGAAGCCTGATCGACAATGGTGCGGATGCCTACGTATCGTTTAAAGTATCGCCCGAACGGCAAGCAGTATACGATAAGGTCAGCGAGGAGTGTTACAATGATCTAGTCGACCTCGGCTTGGCTCGGGGTGAGACGGTGGTCGCGTCCGATGCTGACCTTCGTGCCAGGTATGAGCACCTGCTCGAATCAGCGCGATGTCTGGAGTCGGAGGGCATTAGCGTTGATCCACCTCCTTCGGCTGAGGTCTACGTGCGTAGCGGTGGGACCGCATGGGTTCCGCACGCTTATGTATTGACTAGCGGGTTGTCCGATGAAGAAATCAATAGGATCTTCCGTGCCTGTCCACAGTAGCCCAGCTCTCGAAGGTCGCATGTGAGTCTGCGGAGCGCGGTACTGCGCACGATTCTGGGATTGGGTATCATTGCTGTTGGCGTAGCGCTGGGAGTTGTGGCCGAGAGGCGGGTTCTGGATTCAGCGGCCGACGAGCTCATCGCGCCTCCTGATAATGCGCCGCCGGTGTTCTCGATCGACGAGGAACAGTTCGGTAGTTCGATTCCGATCGCTATTCGTGTTACATGGAGGAGACCCAAACTTGAGGTACCGCTGAGCGTCGGGATCGTTACCTCGGTTGACGGAGCCGGGAGCACGCCGGTTGATTCATCGCTCACCCCGATAGCCAAGATCGCCCAGACCCCGATTCTTGCTGCCGTGGGAGGGCTCCCCTGGTATCGGGATGTTCAACCTGGGGATACGGGTACCGATGTCGAGGAGTTGCAGGCGGCACTCAGTGCGATGGGTGCCCTCGACCCGAGTGATGTAGATGGTGAGTTCGGGCCCAGGACCCTGCGAGCGGTTCGGCGCCTGTACGAGCAGAACGGTTCCGTCTTCGATGGTGTTCTGAGGCTGGGCACTGTCCTATTCCTTCCGGACGGATCTCAACCCGTTGTGGAGTCCCTCGTTGTGGGCGAGACTTCGCCCCCGACCCTCGAGGTGCGCCTTCCCAGTGGTGACGCGGCGAGTCTCACCGGGCTGGTGGGAAGAGTCCCGGGACTGAAACCTGGTCTTGGGGTGTTTGTCGATGGGAGCAACCGCAAGTTCGTCGTGTCGTCGGTCACCGAGGTGGACGGCGAGTTCGAGCTCGCACTCGATCTCGGGGACTGCGGGTCACCCTGCGTCGCCCGACTGTCACCGCCGTCGGACGAAAGCTCGGTGATCTCCGGGGAACTCGAGTTGGAACCTCCCACGACGGGGCTCGCTGCACCGGTGTCGGCGCTGTTCGTTGATGCCGATGGGCAGCGGTACCTGGTGTCCGAGTCCGGCGAACGCGTAGATGTGAACGTGGTCCGGTTCAGGGATGGCCTCGCACTTGTCGAGAACCCACGGGGCGAGATCAAGCGCGGGGACCGCTTTCGAATCAGCCCGGGTGAGAGCTGAGTTCCGGTGTCCGGCCGAGGCGAACTCGAGGCCAGGAACGTCTCCTATCGTTACAGCCGCGCCGGCCCTGCGGTCTTTGACTCTGTTTCCATCCGGGCCCGACGGGGAGAGTTGCTGGTTCTCACCGGTCCCTCAGGCTGCGGCAAGTCGACACTGCTCTTCCTACTCGGGCTGATGCTTCGACCGAACGAAGGAGTGATCACCTTTGGCGGAGTCCCGCTCTCCTCGGCCCGCGAACGGGAGAGATCCAGGTTCAGGGCCCGGGATATCGGATTCGTCTTTCAGGATGCGGCCCTAGACCGATCGCGAACCATCCTGTCGAACATCTGTGAGCCCGCAGTGCTCAACAGGGTGCCTCGACGCGAGGCTGTGCGGACCGCATCCGATCTGTTGGACCAAGTAGGTCTCGACCTGCCGATGTGCCGCAGAGCGGACGGGCTCTCGGGAGGACAGGCCCAGCGAATCGCTCTGTGTCGGGCTCTCATCTGCAATCCGCAGTTCGTACTGGCCGACGAACCGACAGGGAACCTGGACGCGGAGAGCGAGCGGCTGGTCCTAGACCGACTTCAGTCCGAGGCAGGGTCCGGCCGGACAGTCGTCGTTGTCTCCCACAGCGACCAGGTGAAGGCCCGGGCGAGCAGGGCTGTCGAGATACGCGGATGATCCACCTGCTAATCGATGGGGTGAGAGCCGCGAGGGAGCGACTACTGGCGAGCGGCCTGGGAGTTGTCGCGGTTCTGGCATTCATGGGTGGTATGGCCACGATCCTGGCCAGAAGTGATTCCGAGGGCACCGCGCTGAAGCGGAGTCTTGAGAGTGAGGCCAGCCGGGTCCTCGAGGTGCGGGCGGGGGGAGACACCCCAACGCTGCCCAGTTGGTTCGCGACCACCGTGGACGAGTTCGACACTGTCGAGGGGGTCGTCTCGCTGGGTCCGGTGTCCGATGTGGATCATTCGGAGACCGGACGTGGGCCGCTTCCGTTGTGGTCTATCACCGGAGGTGGAGAATTGCTCGGTGTCGGCAGGTGTGACCCACGGCTTCCCGTGGCTGTCCTCGACGATCGCGCACTGGGTGAGATGGGGCTGTCCGTCGCCCGAGGCGCGCTTGTGGAGCGAGGGGGTCAGCCACCGGGGCGTGTGCTCGCCATCGGGGGGTCAACCCGGATCGCCCCCGAGTGGAATCGCCCCGTCGCCGCATACACGACCTGCTCGTCGGGACTGGACGAAGAGTCGCCGGAGACAATCACTGTGTTGGTCCTCGTCGAGAACCTCAGCGACGTCAGTTCGGTGACCAGTCAACTCCGCTCAGTCATTCAGCCCATCGGGCGAGGTGTCTCGGTCATCTCCGATGCGGACGTCATCCGCTTTCGGAACGACGTCGCAGTCGCAGCAGTAGACCAGCGACGGCGCAACCTGGTGACCGTGACCACAGCGCTGCTCGGGGTGTCGCTCCTAATCGGTGTGGTAATGGGGATCGCGAGGAAGCCGAGTTTCGGGCGACTCCGAGCGCTCGGTGCGACACGAGCTGACCTTGCACTGCTGGTGTGGGCTGAGACGACCACAGTGGCCCTTGTCGCGGTATCCATCGGGTCCTTGGCGATAGTCACCGCTCAGGCCTCAGTCCACCCGTGGCAGGAGCTCAGCTGGTTGCCCTGGCTCGGCATCCTCGCTCTCATTCTCGCCGGGGTCGGCACCCTTCCCGCTGTTGTTCTCGCGTCGCTCACCGACCCGGTGAAAGTCCTCAGACAACCCTGATGCCCCGCCGGCTGGGCCGGGACCTCCGCCGGCGGTACCCCAGTCCTCGGCGCCTTCGACTGCCCCATCACGAATGAGGGCCCCCAATTGAGCCCTGCGGCACAGCGGACGGGTCGACTTGCCACCAGCGACCACCTCCGAGGATTCAACGACAGCACCTCACCAAGGTCAACGGTCCACAAGTGCCAGATCCATCGGCCCCCTCCCTGGTCGGCTCCCCGGAAAGATCTCACCGGCTACCTCGAAGACCCAGCGGTGCTTGTCCAGCCATGCAGAGGCCAAGGTTTCGCGCCCCCGGAATCCCTCCGCGGTGCTACGATGCCCGGAGGCGGAGGTGGCCCGTGCGCTTGAGGATCCTGGTGGTGTCCGACGACGAGCGGATCCTCACCCTGGAAACCGTGGAGGGGCTCAGGGCTCGTAACATCGACGTCGAGACCCTTGCTGTCGCCAGCCTTCGGGATACCCCCTCAGCGGATCTGCTAGTCGTCTCTGTAGATGAGCAGTCTCATCCTGGCGAGTTCAATACTTCGAACCGGTACGCGCACACTGCGGTGGTGGTGGCCAACCCGACACCGTCGGTCACCAGGGATGTACTTCGTACCGCCCGGGCATGTTCTGTCATCGACATTGCCCAGACCTCCGCGCTGGTCGTATCCGGCCTCGAGGCCGCGGCCCGCGGTCTGTGCGTTATCCCAGCCGGACACGGAAGTTCTCTGGCCGTTCGCCTCGAGGAAGCTCCCGGCGACCTGAATGCCGTCGAGACAGAATTCCTGGGGCTCTTGCTGGACCATACGATTGAAGGCGCAGGAGCCCAGCTCGGGATGTCCCGCCGCTCCGCCCAGAGATTCTTCCGGTCCCTTCGCCGCCGATACAACCTGCGGGATCACAACCACGCTATTCAGTCAGCCACAGCCTGGGGGCTTCGCCGCACCCACGCCGCGTGGCCATGACCGGGAGCGATGTCAGTTGCTCCACGGATTCCCGCGTTCTGCCCAGAGGGGTCAGATGGCGACCGCTTTGGTGGGTTACGTCCCATAGAGGGCCTCGCTAAGATGCTCAGCCGGACCGATCAATCCGATGTGTCCAAGGTCTGAAAAGGTTGTCCCGGGCCGAACCTTACGCGTAGATCACACGGGCGTACAATCGGTCCCAACCGAGTACGGGACGTAGTTTTCAGCCTCTGCTGCGGTCGAAGTAACAGAGTGGTGTGTCGTGGACTGGAATAGGTACTGTAGCGTCCAGTAGGGAACATTGTATTGTCCCAGTTCCCACCCGTAGTTGCTGTACAGGTTCCCGTCTCCGTACACATGTGCTCCAATCTGGACATACCACGAGCCACAATTCCGGCCCGGGCCGTATTGAAACTCATATGCCCCAACTCCGGACATGGCTGAGATGAACAACGCCAAGGCGACTGTGAATGCGCTGACCAGTTTCCTCATCTCGAAACCTCCGATTGCTCAATGTGCTGTACCGCTGATCTCCCGATCTCTCGGTCGGCGTCGTCGATAGCAATGACTACTAGGTCTATTGGAGTTCCGGGCTCAATCCGCATTGCAACGACCATTCCGGGCGTATATGTGCCACCAGCCTGTATCCGGCCATTGACTTCGTACTTGAGCAAGTCTGTGCCATCTGGCACAGCGAGGAAGGTGATCTCAAGGGCGACAACGCCGTTTCGGTCAATCAGTCGCGCAACTGGTTCAACCGACCCCTCTTCGGGAAAGACCGGACCTGAGAGCACTTCCACGTCCGTTCGGAACGGTAGGGTGCTGTCTGAGACTTGTTGCGTCTCAGATGTCGAAGCCGGGACTGTAGATGTCGCTTTCGCCGGTAACGCGGACTCAATGGAACTGGAACCACGCGCCGTTGCTATAGTTGCCTCGTTGTTGGCTCCGCATGAGGCAAGTATGAGCATCAATGCGAAAAGGAATACCGGAACCGTCTTCACCTTATCTCCAATCTTCCCAACCCAAACTATCCAGAGGACTGCTGAACTCGTTGAGCTGCGAGACGTCTGACAGGCTGACCTGGAGAATCGAGCAACTCATTTGTGTGGCTTGCGGTATCACCAACTTCCAATTTCCGAGTGTGGTTGTTCCTGGCGGTGCCTGCAACGCCAGCATTGGCGCTCCGGGCGCCAGGGCTCATCTGCTCGGTTGTGATCGCGCTTCCGCTGGCGGCACGTGCGGTGGTCGGCGGCATCGGGGAACTGGACGAGGGGCTGGCGTTCGGGCCCGGAATCGACACTGCCGGGGGTTGGCGGG
>DRKF01000043.1 GCA_011051915.1 Acidimicrobiales bacterium
GGCCGGACGATCACCGAAGAAGACGAGGAACATCGACTGGTTCTCCGCAATGACCCTCACCTGCTGGGCTATCAGACCCTCCAGCCGGGACACCGGGTCCTCGTCCCTGGACAACTCGGCCATTCGGTCCAGGGTCGTGGTGATGGCCCGGTCGAAGATCATGAACAGCAGATGGGCCTTGGATGGAACGTAGTGGTACAACGAGCCCCGACTGGTCCCGAGGCTGAGCGCCACGTCGTCGAGGGTCCCCTGGTCGAAGCCCCGCTCGGAGAACACCGCTATGGCGGTGTCGACGATCTGCTCCCGCCGAGCGAGAAACGCGGCACTGGGTTCGAGGTTGGGAGGTCGGCCCGGACCTCGCCTGGCTCCGCCAGCGTCGCGGGGTCTGGTTCCGGCGTTGTTCAACTCAGGACATTTCCCTCAGCATGTACCGCTTGACCTTGCCCGTCGCGGTCAGCGGAAGAGATTCGACGAACTCGACCCAGCGAGGGTACTTGAAGGGCGCCAACCGGGATCTCACATGGCTCTGGATGCGCTGGGCCAGCTCCTCGGAGGGGGTCGCGGTGTCCTCCAGGACGACGAAGGCCTTGGGTTTCTCCAACCCCTCGTCGTTCCTGTGCCCCACCACGGCGGCCATGGCGACCTCGGGCAGTTCGACGATCGCCGCCTCCACCTCGGTGGGCGACACCCAGATACCACCGGCCTTGATCATGTCGTCGCCCCTTCCGAGATAGGTGTACGACCCGTCCCCGTTGCGTACGAATGTGTCCCCGGTGGCGAAGAACCGTCCGTGGAACACCTCCCGGTTGCGATCCGTGCGGTGCCAGTAGCCGCTGGTCACGGACTCCCCGGCGACGAACAGTTCACCCGGTTCCCCGTCGGGCAGTCGTTCACCGTCGGCGCCACGGATCTCCACCTCGAAACCGTCGACCACCCAGCCCACCGACGCCGGGCGTTGCCGGTCCACACGATTGCAGATGTAGATGTGGGCCACCTCGGTCGAGCCGATGGCGTCGAGGGTGGGGAAGCCGAACCTCTCCTCGCAACGACGCCTGATGTCGTCGGGCAGCGTCTCTCCACCGGTGACCGCAGCCCGCACGGAGGCGAACGCCTCGGGGGGAACCTCGGCGCTCAGGAGCTGAGCCAGGAACGTGGGCACCCCCCAGAACAGGGTCGGCCGGTGTCGCTCGACATGGTCGACCACGGCTTCGACCACGGGTCTGCCGTCGAAGAGGACCTGCGAGGCTCCGAGGCCGAGGGCGAAGTAGTTGACCCCCAGCCCGTAGGCGAAGAAGAGCTTGGGGACGGCGTACATGCGGTCGTCCTCGGTGATGCCCATCACACCCCGACCGAACTTCTCGGTGAGGAACGTCATGTCGACATGGCGATGGATCACACCCTTGGGAAAGCCGGTGGTACCCGAGGTGTAGAGCCAGAATGCGACGTCCTCGCCGGTGGCGGGGAACAGCGGCGCCTCCTCCCCGGAGGCCTGGAGGTCCGCCAGGGAATCGAATCCCGAGGTCCCGGCTCGACCCTCCACGACGACCCGGGGAGCCGGTCCGAGGCCCTCCAGCGCCGGGAGAACCTCGGCCGCGATCTCGTCGCTGACCACCACCACCTCGGCCCTCGAGTCCTTCAGCAGGTACTCGTAGTCCTTGGTGGTGAGCATGGTCGACACCGGTACGGGGACCGCTCCCATGCTCATGGCGCCCCAGAAGGTCTCCACGAAACCGGGACGGTCCGCCATCACCATGAGTACCCGCTGTTCGGGACGCAACCCCAACGACCTCAACCCCGCGGCGGTTCGGGCCACGCCTTCGGCCAGCTCCCCCCGGGTCACCGTGTCCCCACTCACGGCGTCGATCAGAGCCACCCGACCGGCATCGGCCTCGGCTGGTTCCACGATGAACTGTCTGGGTGCACTTCCGGTCATGATGACGGCGATCCCCCTTCGTGTGATCGGAGTTCGGAGGTCAACGACCCGCTTTCTCAGCGTCCCACGATGGCAGCGGATCGACCCCTTCGTGTGATCGGAGTTCGGAGGTCAACGACCCTCCCAGTTCGGCGCTCGCTTCTCCACGAACGCCCGAGCCCCCTCGGCGTGGTCCGAGGTGGTCTTCAAGACGCTCTGCCCGAGACGCTCCAGACGCCGCCCGGTCTCCTGGTCGACATCGGTGCAGGTGTTCAGGACGATCTTGGCCATGCCCAGCGCCAGCGGGGCCTGACACGCCAGTTGTGCGGCGAGTTCGGTGGCCCCCGCCACCGCCCCACCCGCGGCCGCAACAGAGGTGGCCAGGCCGAGTGCCGTCGCCTCCTCGGCCCCGACGCTTCGCGACAGCATGACCAGTTCCTTGGCCCGACCGAGGCCCACGTGACGGACCAGACGCGAACACCCCCCACTTCCGGGAATCAGCCCCACCTTGACCTCCGGCATGACGAACCTGGCTGCGGGGTCCATCACCCGGAAGTCGCAGGACAGGGCCAGCTCGAATCCACCACCCGCCGCCACACCGTTGACCGCGGCGATGACCGGGATCTCCATGGCCTCGATCTGGTCGAACACCGAGTGGATCCCCCGGGCGACGGCTCTGAACCCACGGGTCCCGATACCGGTCAGGTCGGCCATCTCCGACACGTCCTCCCCGGCGGAGAAGCCCCGGCCCGCTCCGGTGATTATCAGGGCCCGCAGGTCGGGATCGGCCGCCGTGTCGGAGAACACCCGGGCCATCTCCTCCCTCATGGCCCCATTCCACGAGTTGAGCTTCCCGGGTCGATTCAGGGTGATGGTCCGGATGCGGTCGGAGTCCTCGACCAGGAGATGTTCGAACCTCACTGGTCGGGATCCCCGGCGAGTATGACGATGGCGGTGGCCACCTCGTCCCCGTTGGCCCTGCACACCGCCACCCCACGGTCCGCCTCCCCGAAGGCGCGGGGTTCGACGGTCAGCCGGTCTCCGGGGAAGACCGGGCCCCGGAGGCGAACGTCGATGTTGAGCAACCGTTCGGCGCCGAACTCCTCCACCAGGCGGTCGACCACCAGGGCCACGGTGAGCGGGCCGTGAACCACGGTGTCGGGGAGCCCGGCCCGGCGGGCGAACTCCGGATCGAAGTGGACAGGATTGTGATCGCCGACGGCGTCGCCGAACAGGGCCACGCTCCGTCGCGATATCGGCCCCACCTCGGAGGCGGGAATGGGAGTGAGGATCATCCGGTGGCCTCCGTCGAGGGTTCGGTCGCTTCCCGCATCTGCACGAAGACACTCCTCTGTCGCTGGATCAGCTCTCCCTCCGAGCCGCGGAACACCGCCCTCACGGTTATCAGGTCGAGGCTCTGCTTCTCGACGATGTCCTCGACATCGATGGTCACCCCGACCCTCTCCCCCGCCCGGAACGGGCGATGCCATTCATATGACTGACCACCCTGCAGTGTTCGACGGAGGTCGAGCCCCAGGGGGCCGATCACACTGTCCTGACCGGCGAGGGTCGGACCGAACAGCGCCACCAGGGTGGCAGTCACCTTCCCTGTCGCCGATCCGATGGCCGCCGACAGCATCTCGAGACGATCGGGGTCCACCACGACCTCGGTGTCGACGAGAACCTGCCCCTTGAGGTCGTGATTCACCCCGGGAGAGGTCTCGACGTTCACAGGAACCGCCGGTTCAGTCGGTTGGCCGGAACATCGATACCCAGCTCCTCGAGGAGCGGACGGGTGTCCTCGATGTAGCTGCGTCGGAGGTCGGCGTTGTTCTGCTGTCTGAGCCCCCAGCGAACGTATTCGTCGCCGAACTCGGAATCGGACCGTCCGAACATGTCGAGCGCGGCCGGCCACCACTTGGCGATCAGCTCGTTGGCCTCGTCGCGGCCGTCGGGGGTGGAGCAGATCAGCTTGAGGTTCCTGAGGCCCAGGGTGGCGTGAAAGATCTCCTCCCGGTGGAGGCGAGGGGCCACCTCCAGCAGGGGACGATAGGGAACGCCCTCCCAGGTCTCACCGATGTAGCACCCGACCCGGTCGATCAGACCATGGAACATGGCCAGGTCACAGAAGGTGTCGATCGGCAACCGGAACGCGTACTGTTCGATCGGGCGGTCGACCCTGGGGACACCGAGTCCGGCCAGGATCCTGGCATTGATCTGACCGTGTTCGACCTCCTGGTTCATCAGGCGGTCGAGCGAGGCTCCGGTCCGTTCGTCGGGGGCGAATCTCCGGCATCGGTCCCCCAGCATCCCCAGGAGGTCGTGGTAGTTCGGGTTGCTGTCATTCTCGATGTGGTAGGTGAGCATTCTCACCAGCAGATCATGGAACTCGGTGGGGAGATCGCCATCCCCCTCGTCCCAGATGCGTCCCCCTTCGGTGAGGGCTCGGCCCCTGACACCAACGGTCCCCTTCATCGGTCTCCCCTGTCGCCGCGGGCCCGAACCCCGTCCAGCCCGGCTGGTACCCCCACCCTACAATTAATTCGACCGACGCGTCGATCTAATTATTCAGAGCGCCGGGAATCGGCTCGGTCACGTCCCCCGCTTCCGCCACAGACGCTCAGGAGCGCAGTCGATCCTCCACCTGGGCTCTGGTGGGCATGGATGGCTGGGCCCCGGCCACCTCCACCGCCCTCGACCCCGCGGCGTTGGCGAAGCGGGCCGCGGCAACCGGATCGGCGCCCTCGGCCAGGGCCACCGCCAGAGCGGCAGCGAAACAGTCGCCCGCCCCGGTGGGATCCACGACCACGGCCTCGAACCCCTCGACCAGGGTCACCTCGCCACGGAATCTGACCTCGGAGCCTCCGGCCCCCAGGGTGGTCACCAGGGTCTCCACCTCCACCTTGGGCGCCACCTCGGCGAGCATGCGGGCCTCCCCCCGGTTCACGATCACCACGTCGGCCAGGGGCAGGACGGCGGGAGCCACCTCGTTGAAGGGAGCCGGATTGAACACGACCCGCGTACCCGCCTCCCGGGCGATACGGGCCGCTGCCACTGCGGCGGCCGCTCCGACCTCGCCCTGGAGCAGCAGGACATCGGCAGCGGTGATGGTCTCACCGGACTCCTCGACCATCTCGGCGCTCAACGCGGCGTTGGCCCCGGCCACCACGATGATCGAGACGTCCTCGGGATCGATGGTTATCAACGCCACCCC
>DRKF01000044.1 GCA_011051915.1 Acidimicrobiales bacterium
ACCGAGAGTCATTCGCGCAATGCTCATGTCGACCACCATAGTGAGAATGATTCTCACTTCTTGGCACCGTTCTGGCAGAATGCCACCCGATGCCACGGTCCTCCCGCCCTTCGGGGCCCACCTCCCCCGCACCGAGCCCGACCGCCCCCCTGTGCCGCGCCCTGGAGATCGGAATCGAGTTCGGTTCGCGACCTGCCCTCAGCGGTCTCACCTTCGAGATCCACCCGGGCACGATCACCGCAGTCATCGGACCCAACGGATCCGGCAAGACCACGTTGCTGAACCTCCTGGCCGGGCTCGAACGGCCTTCGTCGGGGGAGCTGAGCTGGCAGCGTCCCCACCCCCCCGTGGCGTATCTGACCCAGCGACACTCGACCGTCCGGTGGCTGCCGCTCACCAGCGCCGAGGTGATCCGGATGGGTCGGTACCGCATGAGGGGCCTGCTGCGTCCGATGAGCGCCGCCGACCGGAGGTTCTGCACCCGGGTGGCGGGGGAACTGGAGATCGGGGACCTGCTGCACCGCCAGTACGGAAATCTGTCCGGTGGTCAGCAGCAGCGGGTTCTGGTGGCCCAGATGCTCGCCCAGGAGGCCCGCCTGATCCTCCTCGACGAGCCGATAACCGGACTGGATCTGGCCAGCCAGAGCCGAATCATCGAGATCGTAGGGCGCCAGGCGGCCGCCGGGGTGGCCGCGGTGCTGACCACCCACCATCTCGATGAAGCCCGTGACGCCGATCAGGTGCTCCTGCTCTCGGAGGGGAGAATGGTCGCCGCCGGGTCTCCCGGTGCGGTGCTGACCGCCGCCAACCTCAGGTCCGCCTACGGCGACCGGGTCCTGGCTCCCACCACCGGGGGCGAGATCACCGTCCTCGACGACCACGGCCACGATCACGGCCCACCGGGCTGATGCCCCTCACCCCGGGGCTCTCGGCCTCAGAGGTTCGGGTCCTCGGGGATGCACCAGTCGATCGGCTCCTCCCCGGCCTCCTCCAGCGCCCGGTTGGCCCTGCTGAACGGCCGGCTGCCGAAGAAACCACGGTGGGCCGACAGCGGGGACGGATGGGGTGACTCGATGATCACGTGGCGGGTGGTGTCGATGAGGGGCTTCTTGCGGCGGGCGTAGCTCCCCCAGAGGATGAACACCACCCGGTTGGGCTTGGCGTTGACCACCTCGATCACCCGGTCGGTGAAGTGTTCCCATCCCTTGTTGCGATGTGAGGCGGCCTGGTGGGCCCGTACGGTGAGAACCGCGTTCAGGAGCAGGACCCCCTGTCGGGCCCAGTGCACGAGGGATCCGTGGGGGGGCCGGGGACAACCCAGGTCCGACTCGAGCTCGGCATGGATGTTGGCCAGAGACGGGGGAATCGGGGTGTCGGGCCGCACCGAGAATGCCAGCCCATGGGCCTGGCCCCGGCCGTGGTAGGGATCCTGACCCAGGATGAGCACCCGGGTGAGGGCATAGGGAGTCAGTCGCAGAGCGGCGAACACCTCGGCCTCGGGCGGATACACATCTCCCCGGGTCCGTTCGGCCCGGACGAAGTCCATCAGCTCGCGCCAGTAGGGTTCGCCGAACTGATCGCGGAGTACGGGATTCCAGTCGGTCTTCAACAGCTCGGTGGGGATTGCGGCGGCGTCATCGGTTCCGCCCGGGGTGTCAGGCCCGCTCAGGGAACCCGGGAGCCTTCCAGATGTATGGAGTGGTCGGTCTCCTCGGTGGAGTGGAGCAGGGCGTGGGCCCTCTCGGGATCAGGCTCGAATCCCGGTGTGTCGCGGCAGAACTCCACCATGATCCCGTTGGGGTCGAGGTAGTAGAGGGAGTGGCACCACCCGTGGTCGATGTCCATGAGGGGAGCGATTCCCGCGGCGTCGAAGCGGGCCCGGGCGGCATCCTGGGTCTCCTGATCGGCTCCGAACGCGATGTGGTTCACCCACACGGGCAGACCGTTGCCGGTGGAGATGTCGGACTTCCACTCGGGGGACTCGCCCACACCGTGGACGTCGAAGAAGGCCATCGCCCCTCCCCCGCCGGTGTCGAAGAAGATGTGGCGGAAGAAACCACCTTCGTGCTTCTTGATCTCGGTGTGTACCAGCGGGAACCCCATCAGGTCCTCGTAGAAGTGGACCGTGGCGTCGATGTCCCGACAGGCGTAGGCCACGTGATGGACACCACTGGTGATCTGCACCGGCATGATCGTCACCCCCTTGATATGGCGTGACCTCAACATAACAAGGGGCTGTTCCTCCGGCCAGATGACGCACCTGCCCGCCCCGATCCCGGATCGATCCCGCCCGGCGGGGGCGCGGTTGTTGACCCGGGAGTCCGGGCGTGATCTACTGCGCCGGTCGCGTAGCTAGGGAAGCCGGTGTGAATCCGGCGCGGTCCTCGCCACTGTGACCGGGTAGCGAACCCCACTGGCCACTGGATACTCCACCGGAGCTCCGGGAAGGCGGGCGGAGCCGGGACCCGGGAGTCAGGAAACCTGACGCGACATTCCCATTGTCCGGTCACCACGAAGGATGGAACCCCGGTATGAAACCCTTCCCTGCCAAGAACCCCCGATACACGCGTCGCCCGACATGGGTCCTGCGCCTCCTGGCGGCGGCTCTCACCCTGGCCCTGCTCGCCGCCGCCTGTGGAGACAGCTCAGGTGATGACGCGGCGACCACCACCGCCGCAGGACAGGAAGCCGCGACGACCACCGCCCCCACCACCACCGAGTCGCCGGCCGCGACCACCACTGAGCCGGTCACGACCCAGGCCCCCGCCGCACCGACGGAGAACCTGACCCGGGGCTGTGTCGAGGACTACGCCGAAGGGGTCGACTACTTCCCCCAGAAGCTGTCGGTGGACGACGCCGAACGCCTCGACGTCACCTACGCCGACAACTACAAGGTGGTCGAGGTGTCCGACGCCAACTTCGAGGAGGCGGCGTTCACCTACGTGCTGGTGCAGTGCGGCACGCCGGCCCCCGAACTCTCCGGCGACCTGGCCGGCGCCACGGTGGTGGAGGTACCCATCGACTCCGCCGTGGTGATGAGTACAACCATGCTGCCGGGGTTGTCCGAGATCGACCGTCTCGACGTCGTCAAGGGGCTGGACTCCTTCGACTACGTCTCGACCCCGGCCGTTCTCGACCTGATCGATTCCGGAGAACTGGTGGCGACTGGCTCGCTCAGCTTCGGATTCGACGCCGAGGCCATGGCCGCGGCCGAACCCGACGTCGCCTTCACCTTCCTGTTCGGGCCGGCGGCCGATGAGCTGGCCCCTCTCGAGGGCCTGGACATCCCCGCCGCCGTCAGCGCCGACTACCGGGAGAACACCCCCCTCGGCCGGGCCGAGTGGATGAAGTTCCCCGCCCTGTTCCTCAACGAGGAGGCCGCGATCACCGAGCTGTACGAGGGAATCGCCGCCGACTACGACGCCCTGGTCCAGACCGCGGCGGGGGCCGACACCCGGCCCACGGTACTCCTCGACAAGGCCACCGACGGTGTGTGGAACGTGGCCGGAGGCGACAGCTACGCCGCCACGTTCATCTCCGATGCCGGAGGTGACTACATCTTCTCCGACGTCCCCGGCAACTCCGGCGAGCAGCTGGACATCGAGACCGTTCTGGAACGGGCCTCGGACGCCGACTTCTGGCTCAACCCCGGGTTCGGGGTCACGAGTCTGCTGGACCTCGAGGCGGCCGACCCCCGCCATGGCAAGTTCGCGGCCTTCGAACGCGGTGACGTGTGGAACAACGATCTCCGGGTCAACGCCAACTTCGGCAACGACTACTTCGAGACCGGGGCCGCCCATCCCGAGCTGGTCCTGGGCGACCTGGTCGCCATTCTGCACCCGGATCTCGCCCCCGACCATGAGTTCGTCTTCTACCGCCGGCTCCAGTGAGCCCGTCATCCACGTGGATGGTGTTCCGGCCGGCCGGAGAGGACCGGCCGCCCATCGGAGTCCGGCGCCGTCTGTCCGGAGTCCGCTTCGGCGGATGCGAACCGCCTGGGACCGCGACAACCTGATGGGCCTCCCGCGGTGACCCCGGATGCGGCGGTGACCGCCATCGGGGTCACCGCGGGTCGCGCTCCCGCCGTGGGCTGGGACACCCGCCGCCTCCTGGGCATGGGTGTGCTGATACTGGCTCTGCCCACCACGTTCCTCTCGGCCCTGCTCCTGGGATCGGTGTCGGTGCCTCTGGCCGACGTGGTTCGCATCCTGGCCGGTGTGTCCGTGGACAACTCCGTGTGGCACACCATCGTGATGGACGTGAGACTTCCCCGAGCCGTCACCGCCGCGGTCGCCGGCGCCGCGCTGTCGGTGGCCGGTGTACAGATGCAGACCCTGTTCCGTAATCCCCTGGCTGATCCCTTCGTCCTGGGGATCACCTCGGGGGCCGGGCTCGGGGTGGCTCTGGTGGTGCTGGCGTCGGGAGGTGTCGGCTTCGCCACCGCCATGGGACTGGGTGCCGCGTTCGGGGTCACCGGCGCTGCTTCGTTGGGAGCCCTGGGCGTCACCCTGGTACTGCTGCTGATCGCCGGGCGTACCTCGTCTCCGGTCACGATGCTGGTGGCCGGACTCATGATCGGCTACGTCACGAACGCCCTGGTCAGCATGCTGATCTGGTTCGCCGATCCGAACCGGGTCACCGCCTTTCTCTCCTGGGGCTTCGGCAGCTTCCGGGGAACCTCCTGGACCGAACTCACGATCCTGGTTCCAGTGGTGATGGTCGGCCTGGGGGCCACCTTCCTCATGATCAAGCAGCTGAACGCCCTGCTCCTCGGCGAGGCCTACGCCGCGTCCATGGGGGTCTCGATCCGCCGTACCCGTCGAATCCTGGTGGGGCTGGCCGCAGTGCTGGCGGGGTCGGTCACCGCCTTCTGCGGCCCCATCGGCTTCGTCGGCATCGCCGTGCCCCATGCGGTGCGGAGCCTGTTCCTCACCTCTGACCACCGCCTGGTTCTCCCGGGCAGCGCCCTGCTGGGGGCCTCGGCCGCTCTGGTGGCGGAGATAGTGGCACAGTTGCCCGGTGCCGACCTGGTGCTGCCGGTCAATGCCGTGACCGCCCTCTTCGGCGCCCCGGTGGTGCTGCTGCTGATCCTGGGACGACGCACCCAGGGCGGTTTCACATGACCTCACCCACCACCACTGTGCTGCGCACACTGGATCTGGAGGTGGGCTACCGCCACCGCCGTCGAACCCGGGTCGTGCTCGGCCATCTCGATCTCGAGGCCGACGCCGGACAGTTCGTGTGCGTGCTGGGGCCCAACGGCTCGGGCAAGTCGACTCTGCTGAGGACGGTTTCGGGGGCCCAGTCCCCCCTCCGGGGCCGGGTCAGCCTGCTGGGCCACGACGCCGAGCGGATGTCGCCGGCCGAACGGGCCCTGATCCTGGCCACTGTTCTGACCGACCGGCCCGATGTGGGCCTGCTCACCGTGGATGCCCTGGTGGCTCTCGGCCGGCACCCTCACACCGGTTGGAGCGGGAGGCTCACCGCCCACGACGTCGATGTCGTGGACCGGGCGGTGGACGCCGTGGGGGCCCGGCATCTGCGGGGCCGCATGTTCGGCGAGCTGAGTGACGGGGAACGCCAGAGGGTGTACATCGCCCGGGCCCTGGCCCAGGAGCCGGTACTGCTCCTGGCCGACGAACCGACGGCCTTTCTCGATGTGGACGGCCGGGCCGAGATCATGGCCCTGCTGGCCGAGTTGGCGCACGACCGTGGCATAGCGGTGGTGACGACCACCCACGAACTGGAACTCGCTCTGGAGCTGGCCGACCGGGTCTGGCTGCTGGACGGTGACGGTGGTCTCATGTCAGGCAGTCCGGACACGATGGTCACCGACGGTTCGGTGACCAGGGTGTTCACCCGGGCCGGGGCGTTCCTGGCCCGCCGCGAACCTACGGGCCGCGGGATCCCGTCTCAGCCGGTCGTCCCGCCGGATTCATAGACGTAGGCGGCCGTCTCCGCAGTGTCGCCGGTTGTGGTCTCAGCCGGTCGTCCCGCCGGATTCATAGACGTAGGCCGTCGCCAGGGGCTTGACCGGGCGGGCGAACCACAGGGGCCTCCGCAGGTTCTCCGGCCCCGGACCGGGCCGGGTCATGGCCAGCCACTCCTTGTAGAGCTGGTGGCTCTTGTCGGTGTCAACCATGACGTCGCCATAGTTGTCGCCGGGGTGGGCGGCCTCCACCCGGACCTTCTGGAGCCAGCAGTGCATGCCGCTGATCGGGTCGGGCTGTACGGGGAAGGTCAGATTCTGATGGACCCCGGTGTCGCGCCACCAGATCCGACCGGTGTCGGGATCGGCGCTCTCATAGGGCTGCTGCTCGCCTCGACTGAGATGCCAGCGTCCCTCGGCGTCGCGGTCGATCTCGGCCTTGCCCGCTCCCCATGACCGACCCTTGTCATCGCCCAGGCGCCAGCGTCCCATGTGATGGCTGGCCGCCACCACCCCGGGTCGGATGCCCTCGGTGCGCCAGGCGTGGATGACGAAGTGTCCGATCCCGGTGTTGATCCGCACCAGACCGTTGGTCTCTATTCCCAGCTTCTCGCAGTCCTCGGGGTGGATCCACAAGGGGTGGTGATGGCTGATCTCGTTCAGCCACTTGGCGTTCGCCGACCGGGTGTGGATCAGCGTCGGGATCCGGAAGGTGGGGACCAGCACTCTCTCACCGGCGGCGAGATCCAGGTCCTCCCAGTGGATGTGACTGCGGATGAAGGCCGGGGCGGCGTACTCGGGCCACCCCCAGTCGGCCATGGTCTTGGAGTAGAGCTCCAACTTCTTGGACGGGGTGGGCCATCCGACCTTGGCCTCGCCGTCCACC
>DRKF01000045.1 GCA_011051915.1 Acidimicrobiales bacterium
GCAGGGCCGGGGTCCCGGCCACGTGGAATACCCCCGCCGTGGTGTCGACGACCACGTCGGAGGGGTCGGCCTCGAGGATGTCCGCGGCCCTCTCGCGGGCCATCTCGACCAGCTTGGTGGCGGCGTCGTGAACCGAGGAGCCCGCGATCTGGAGGGACCGCGACCCCCCGGTGGTGCCTCCCTCGGCCACCTCGTCGGTGTCGCCGTGGAACACCTCGATCCGGTCCAGGGGAAGGCCGGTGCGTTCGGACACGATCATGGCCCAGGAGGTGTAGTGACCCTGCCCGAACGGGGAAGATCCGGTCCGGGCGAGCACCGAACCGTCGGATCGCAGCTCGACGCTGGCGAACTCCCCGCCACCGCTGAAGGCGGTGATCTCGACGTAGGTGGAGATGCCGATCCCCAGTACCCGGCGGGCACCCTGGCGGCGGCGGCGTTCCTGCTCGGCCCGCAGCTCGGTGTAGCCGGCGGCGTCGAGGGCCAGATCGAGGGCCGCCTCGTAGGCACCGACGTCGTAGGTGGTTCCCACCGCCGTGGTGTGGGGGGTGTGGAACTCGGGGATCATGTTGAGCCTGCGGACCTCGGCGGGGTCCATACCGATCTCGGCGGCGAAGAGATCCACCCCCCGCTCGACGGCGGCGGCGGCCTCGGGTCGGCCGGCGCCGCGGTAGGCGACGAGGGGGGTGGTGTTGGTCACCACCGACACCGACGAGATACCGGCGTTCTCCCAGTCGTACACGCCGGTCAGCATGGTCTGGGTCATGAAGGGCAGCACGGCGCCCATCTCGGGATAGGCCCCGGCCTGCTGGATCACCTTCAGCTGGTAGGCGGTGATCTTCCCTTCGCGGGTCCCGCCCATGCGGAGGTACTGCACCTGACCGCGTCCGTGGCCCAGACCGGTCATGTTCTCCGTGCGGCTCTCGGTCCAACGCACCGGCCGTCCCACGGTGCGGGACAGGTGTCCCAACAGGACCTCCTCGGGGTAGGCGCCGCTCTTGGCTCCGAAGCTTCCCCCCACGTCCTGCCCGATCACCCTCACCTGGGAGGGATCGAGCCCGTAGGCCTCGGCGAGGGCGTCGCGGACGGGGTGCACGCCCTGGCCCGACGCCCACTGGATCAGTCGCCCGTCCTCCCAGGTGGCCACGGCGCAGCGACCCTCGATGGGAACCGGGGCCAGAACCTGGTTCACCAGTCGCTGTTCGACGACCACGTCGCATCCGCTGAAGTCGGCCTCGGCGGGGGTGCCCAGGCGACCGACCACGTTCGTACCCGCCTGTTCGTGGATGACCAGCCGGTCGGTCAGAGCGTCCTCGGGATCGACCAGCACATCGAGGGGCTCGTAGTCGATGACGACCGTCTCGGCGGCGTCGTCTCCCTGGTACAACTCCTCGGTGACCACCGCCACGATCGGCTCACCGACGTAGCGGGTCACGTCGTCGGCGAGGTAGGGGCGGGGCATGTCCTGATTCAGCAGGGCCATCGGCGCGGGTCGACGGTTGAACGGCAGATCGGAGGCGGTCAGCACGGCCAGGACACCGGGCATGGCGAGGGCTTCGGAGACGTCGATCCCCGCTATGCGGGCGTGGGCCATCGTGGAGGTCACGTAGGTGACGTGGACGGCATCGGGTGGCTGGAGATCGTCGACGAACCGGGCCTCTCCCCGCAGCAGCGCCGGATCCTCGCGGCGCAGAACCCTGTTTCCCAGAATGCTCATCGGTTTCCCCCTGTCACGGTCGCCGAGGCTACCGGCACCGGTCTACAGAACCCCCGAGCCGATGCTGTCGTTCACTCAGATGTGGCGGAGGAACACCCCGGAGCGGAACTTGGGGTGGAAGTAGGTGGACTTGGGGGGCATGGTCTGGCCGGCGTCGGCGACCTCCATCAGATCGTCCACCGATGTGGGGAACACCGTGATGGCCAGATCGCCGGGGCCGCAGTCCCGCAGCAGGGCCTCGAGACCCGCGCTTCCCGCCACGTACTGGAGACGGGGATCCCTCCGGTTCTCGTCGATCCCGAGGGGGGCGAGGATCTCGGACTGTACGATGCTGGTGTCGAGCGACGACAGGGGGTCGCCGGCGGTACCCGTGGAGTTCCGCAGTTCGAGGCGGTACCAGCAGTACTCGAGGTGCAGTCCCAGCACTCCCTTGCGGTCGGGAACGACCGGTGATCCCGGCGGGTCCATCCGGGTGATCCGGAATCGGCGTTCGAGCAGCTCGAGCAGATCCGTCGGGGGAAGCTCGAGGGGGCCGTACACCAGGCGGTTGAACTCGAACACGTGGAGCTGGTGATCGGGCACCAGGGCCGCCAGCATGTGACGGGAGGCGTCGGTGCCCACCAGGTCGGCCGCCACCGACTGGGCCGCGGCCCGATGGTGACCGTCGACGATGTAGAGACGGACGTCGTTCATCAGGCCCGACAGACGCTCCACGAGGCCGGCGTCACTGATTCGCCACACGATCTGGCGGAGCCCGTCGTCGGAGGTGAAGTCCAGCAGGGGATCGGTGTCCATGTGGGCCTCGATCAGCTCGTCCACCAGGGGCTGGTCGGTGTAGGTCATGGCGATGGGACTGGAGCTGGCTCTCACGACCGACAGGTGACGGGCCAGGACCTCGGCCCGGCTGACGTGTATGTCCTCGTGCTTGACCACCTTCCCGTCCAGGTAGTCCGACACGGGGACCTCCGCTATCAGCCCGGTCTGGACCCGCCCCTCGATCTCCAGCCGGTTCACGAACAGCGACCCCGGAGGCTGAGGGTCGAATGCCCCCAGGCCCGTGAGCCGTTTCAGGGCTCGGGCGCACTGCTCGGCCAGCTCCGCGGGTTCGGGCCGGCTCTCGGGGGGGAAGTCGCCCGGTGAGCGGGTGACGGTGAGGAAGCTGTCGGGGTTGGTCTCCACGATCCGGGCTCTCTCGACCTCGGAGACCGAGTCGTAGGCGGGAGCCACGACCCGATGGGCCCAGTCGGGTCGGATGACCGAGGCGGAAAGCGGACGGATCATCCCCTTGCGGCCCGGAAGTCGCTCATGAAGTCGGCCAGGTCGGTGGACCAGTCCATGGGCAGGCCCACGTACAGACTGGCCCGGATGCCACCCACACTGCGGTGGCCCTTCAGGTTGGCCATTCCCGCTTCGCCGGCGGCGGCGAGGAACTCGGCCTCCAGCTCGGGGCTGGGCAGGCGGAACACCACGTTGGTGTGCGATCGGTAGCGGGGGTCGACCGGACTCCGGTAAAAGTCGCCGGCATCGATGACGTCGTACACGGCGGCGGCCTTGGCCGCGGTCTGGGTGGCCATGGCCTCGACCCCGCCCTGCTCCTTCATCCAGGTGAGCACCTTGCCCATGACCCAGATCGGGAACATCGGGGGAGTGTTGGCCAGGCTGTCGGCCCTGGCGTGGGTCGCGTAGGCGAGATAGGAGGGCAGGTCGTCGGGAGCGGACTCGACCAGGCGGTCCCGGACGAACACCACCGCCAGCCCGGCCGGGCCGAGATTCTTCTGGGCGCCGCCGTAGATCAGGTCGAAACGGTCCCAGGGCACCGGACGGGTGAGGAAGTCCGAACTCATGTCGCCGATCAGGGGAACACCGACGTCGGGGAAGTCGGGCATGCGAATCCCGCCGATGGTCTCGTTGGAGGTGAGATGCAGGTACCTCGAACCGGGCCGGATGTCGAGGTCGGCCGCCTCGGGCATCCTGACGTACCCGTCGTCGCTGCCGCTCCAGGCCGGGTAGGCGTCGCCCCAGCGCGATGCGTCGGCGAGGGCCTTGGAACCCCAGGTTCCGCTGTCGATGTAGCCGGCGGTGTTCCCGGGCGTGAGGGCGTTCATCGGGACCATGGCGAACTGGAGGGACGCCCCGCCCTGCAGGAGCAGCACCGAGAAGTCGTCGGGGACGTGCATGAGTTCCCGCAGCAGCGACATGGTGCGGTGGTGCACCTCGTCGTAGGTGGGGCTCCGGTGGCTCATCTCGATGAGCGACATCCCCGTGTCGTCGTACTCGACGAGTTCGGCCGCCACCTCCTCGAGCACCGACAGAGGCAGGGTGCAGGGACCGGCGCAGAAGTTGTGGACACGTTGGGTCATCGGTGGGTCTCGATTCTCCGGGAGCGGGAAATGCCGGCTGGGCGGTGGGGGGTCGGTCGGCTGGGAATCCGACGGCGGGTCATCGGTCGGCCCGCGCGTTGATGGAACTGGCGATCACCTCGGGGAGGGAATCGAGGCGCTCGGTGAGGTCGTCGGGCACGGTTCCGACCACCTCGAGGGTGGCGGCGGCGGCCGTCGAACCGGCGAATATGTGATTCTCCATCTGCTCGACGTTCAGCTTCTCCTCGCGGAGCACCTGCAGGACCCGGGCCAGTACGCCCACCCGGTTGAAGTGGCGTACCGTGACCGTGGCCGACCCGGCGGGGAGGGTCTCCATGTTCACGCAGTCGATTATCTCCCCCCGCTCGTAGGCCCCGATCAGCTCGATCACACCGTCGGCGATCGCGGACTGGGCCTGGGCGGTGGAAGCGCCGATGTGGTGGGTGCCCACCACGCTGGGATGGGAGGCGAGTGGGGAATCGAACTCGGCCCGGCCGGTGGCGGGCTCGGACTCGTAGACATCGAGACCCGCCCGCAACCGACCCGAGTCCAGTTCGGCCAGCAGGGCGCTCTCGTCGACCACCTCGCCCCTGGACGTATTGATCAGGATGGAACCGTCCTTCATGGCGGCGAGGAACCCGGCGTCGACCATGTGACGGGTGGAGTCACCGGCGGGAACATGAAGGCTGACCACGTCGGCCCGCGGCAGCAGGGTTTCGAGATCGTCGACCAGGCGGATCCCGACGGAGCGGATGCGTGATTCAGCAGCGGGGGACCTCCCGGGTTTGCGGATACCCAGCACGGTCATTCCGAAGGCCTTGGCCCGTTCGGCGAACGCCAGACCGATGGAGCCCAGGCCGATGACCCCGACGGTTCGACCGTACAGACCGGCGGCGCGTGAGTACTCCGACTTGTTCCATTCTCCCGATCGGAGGTCGGCCACGTTGTCGGGGATGCGCCGGTCGACGGCCAGCAGCAGTCCCATGGCCAGCTCGGCCACGGCGATGGCGTTGCGCCCCGGCACGTTGCAGACGTAGATGCCCCGATCGGCGGCGGCGGTCTTGTCGATGGTGTTCGTGCCCGCCCCGGCGCGGATGATCATGCTGAGACGATCCGATGCCTCGATCGCGGCCTGGGTCACCCGGGTGCTGCGGACGGTCAGCACATCCACACCGGCGACGTGATCGGGGAGATCCTCGGCGGTCAGCTCGGGCATGAGCAGACACTCGTGCCCGGCGGCCCGGACCCTCCCGAGGTGGGATTCGGGCAGGGAGTCGGCGAACAGGATCTTCATGTCGGTTCTGCTCCTCGGGGAAGCCCGGCGCCGGCCCCGGGAGGCGGACGGGGGGTTCTCGAACTGGCCGCCCCAACGTACACCGGGTGAGTGATATGACACGATCTGGCCATGGAATCCACCGAAGAACTGGCGATGCTCCTTCCTCCCTCCGAAGGCAAGGCGAGGGGCGGCGAGGGGAGCTGGGATCCGGCCTCGGGTACGTTCTCGGAGTTGGGACCCGACCGGCGCCGGGTGGCCGACGAGCTGGCTTCGGTCCTGATGGCGGGTGACTACGACCCCGGCCGTCTCTTCGGGGTGGGGGGCCCGACCCTGGCCCATGCCATCGAGACCGACATGCACCTCATCGGCTCCCCGGTCATGGCCGCCCACGATCGGTACACGGGGGTGGTCTACGACCATCTGGACTGGCATGGACTCTCCGTAGGGGCCCGGGAGCGTGGCACCCGGTCGATCTATGTGTTCTCCGGCCTGCTCGGTGTCAGCGGTATCAGCGACCCGGTACCGGACTACCGACTGAAGATGTCGGTCACCCTGGGCGGTCTGGGGAACGTGGCCCGCTGGTGGCGCGACCGGATGTCCCCGGCCCTCAACGACCGGCTGGAGGGCCGCTTCGTGATCGACGGTCTGCCCGGGGAGCACGCCCGGGCCTGGAGCCCTGAACCGGAACGCTATCGAGCCTGGGTCCAGCTCCGTTTCGAGAGGGAGAGTGGGGGCAGGCGTCGTGTGGTCGGCCACGACGCCAAGGCGGCCAAGGGCAGCCTGATGGCCCAGTTGCTGGAGAGCGACGGACCTCCGGAGAAGGCCCTGCTGGACGTCGACGCCGAGGGCTATCTCTTCGACTGGACCTCCTCGGTGCTCGAGCCCGAACCCGGCCGTCCGGCGGTCTACGTCTACGTACGACCCGAGTAGTGGGCGGGGTCGGCCAGGTGCCGGACGCGGCGCCAAGGGAGGGGTGCTGGACATCGGATGGCGAAGGTGGTGGGCTTCAACCGTGAGCACCTCCACCCGCCCCCTCCTGGACCGACCGACCGACGTTCGCACCGACCGCGGCGACGGCGACGGGGACCACGATCGGTTCTCCCACTACGTGCCCAAGGCCGAGATCGCCCGGGCCATGGTCACCGGCGAGCCCTGCATAGCCCTGTGCGGCAAGAAGTGGACTCCCTCGCGGGACCCCGAACGCTATCCGGTGTGCCCGACCTGCAAGGAGATATTCCAGGCCCGGGCCGGTTCCTGATCCTGGTCTGGTCTGGTCTGGTCTGGTGTGCGGGGCGGGTTGACGCTTCAGGCCCGGGCCGGATCCTGGCCTGGCCTGGCCTGCGGGGCGATGCTTCAGGCCCGGGCCGGATCCTGATGCTGGTCGGCGACCCGGGTGGACCGTGATGAGCGGCGTTCCCGGAGCCGCTCGGACAGACGGGCCAGTCGGGCCATGTGGTCGAGCAGGCGCCGGCGGGCCTGTTCCCCCTCGGCGTCGAGGCCCTCGAGGCTCTCGATCTCCCAGGTGCGTTCCACGGTGGGGACCAGGACGTGGTCGTGGTGCACGGCCAGGTCGTAGATGCCCTCGCGGGCGATGGCCCGGGAATGGCGGTTGAAGTCGGTGATTCCGGTGCCGGGCATGGCGAAACCCCGCACCTGACGGTCCAGGGAGACCATGAACCTGCTGGGGTCGATGTCGCGGGCCCGGGTGGCCAGGTCCCGGTAGAACAGGTAGTGGAGATTCTCGTCCATGGCGACCCGCTTCATGAGCCTCTGACCGACGGGATCGTCGAGCCGGGTCCCGGTGTTGCGGTGGGCCACCCGGGTGGCGAGTTCCTGCATGGCCACGTAGCAGACCCCGTCCAAGGGGCTGTCGGGACGGGGAACCTGACCCCCGCTCACCTGGGCCATCCGGGCCCGTTCGAGAGCTACGGGGTCCACGGCCCGGGTGACGGTGAGGTAGTCCCTGATGGCGATCGAGTGGCGGTGTTCCTCCGCGGTCCACCGGAAGGACCACTCCGTCCACGGCTCGGTGGCTCCGAACACATGGGTGATGGTCGCGAAGTAGTGGGGCAGGTTGTCCTCGGTCAGGAGGTTGACGAACAGGGCCGACCTGACCCCCTCGGGGAGGGGGAACTCCCCGGGATCCCATTCCTCGTCCGGTTCGAAGTCGCGACCCCGGCTCCAGGGAACGAACTCGTGGGGAAGCCAGTCACGTTGCGTCGCCAGGTGACGTTCGACCAGCGGGGGTACGGCGGCGGCCAGTTCCCGGAGAAAGTCGGCGTCCGCTCGGGTTCGTCGGCTCACCCGCCCCACCCTAATGGCCTCCGGGGTGAGCGGGCCGGTCGCGGGAACCGGGCTCGGCCTCGTGGCGGGGGGCGACGGGGCGAGGCCGCCATCGACTAACGGTGACAGGCCGGTACGGTTTCGGGAACCCCGGGGTATTCCAGTCCGTGGGAAGAGGGATGCCGCCGACCGGGTTCATGCAGAGAATCGGGGTGGCGGCCCCAAGGCCGTCGCTCACGGGATCGAACCCAACTGATGAACAGCTACGAAACAATCACCGTCTTCAGCTATCTGGGCGCCTTCGGCGGGGGAGTCATCTCCTTCCTCTCGCCGTGCGTGCTGCCGATCGTGCCCGGGTACGTGTCGATCATCACCGGTCTGGACACCGCCGAGCTCCAGGAGGGCGGGCGCAAACACACCCTGGCCATCGCCAGGGACACGGGAATGTTCGTGCTGGGTTTCTCCCTGGTGTTCATCGGACTCGGTGTCTCGGCCTCGTCGATCGGCAGTTTCCTGTTCGACAATCAGATCCTCCTGACCCGCATCTCGGGCGTCTTCGTACTGCTGATGGCCGCCTTCATGCTGGGTTCGATGTTCCTGAAGGCCCCCTGGATGTACCAGGAGGCCCGGTTCCATCCCGAACTGGGCCGCTTCGGTCGGGCCGCCCCGACCGTGGCCGGGGCCGCCTTCGGATTCGGCTGGACCCCGTGCATCGGCCCGGTCCTGGCCTCGATCCTCACCGTGGCCGCCGGCACCGGACGGGCCACCCAGGGGGCCACCCTCCTGGCCGCCTACTCCGCCGGCCTGGGACTGCCGTTCCTGGCCACCGGCCTGGCCTTCGGGAAGCTGACCGGCGCCTTCGACTGGGTCAAGAGGCACTTCACCGCGATCGTGGTCGTGTCCTCCCTGGTGCTCGGCGCTTTCGGGGTGTTGTTGATGATGAACCAGCTGGTGTGGTTGACCGCCCAGCTCTCGAGACTGCTGGATTCGATCGGCCTCGGCTGGGTCGTCGAACTCGGCTAGAGCCTGCACAGGAAGTAGAGGGAATCAGTGGCCAACAAGAAGCGCCGACCCAAGTCCCGGTCCGGAGCCCAGAGGTCGGGGAACCCGGCCAAGGCCAACCAGGCCACCAAGGGAGGGGCCAACCGAAACAGGGCCGGCGCCACCAAGGCCGGCAAGTCGCGTTCGGACCATGCCGCCGCCCAGGCATCGCGACGTGAGCAGAGGGCCCGGGAGAGGCAGCGCCAGGAACTCAAGAACAAGCTGAGTTGGGTCGCCCTGTTCGGGGGAATCGCCCTGGTCATCGGCATAATCGTGTTCTCGGTGTCGGGGGTGTTCAGCTCCTCCAACAACGGAACCGCCGACGCCGAGGCGTGGGATCTACCCGGCCTGTTCACCGACCAGAGGTTCAAGCTGGCCGATTTCGAGGGTCAGCCGGTGGTCCTGAACTTCTACGCCAGTTGGTGCACGGTGTGTGAAGCCGAGCTTCCGGAGTTCAAGTCGGCGGTGGAGACCTACGGCGACAGGGTCAAGTTCGTGTTCGTGGACTCCCAGGACACCGACAGCGGTGGCAAGCGCATGGCCCGGGCCGAGGGAATCGACGGGTTCGACGTCGCCAAGGACGTGGGGCCGGGCAACCGGGATCTGTTCCGGGCCCTCGGCGGTCGCGGGATGCCCATAACCGCCTTCTACGACGCGGACGGGACGCTCAGATTCGTGAGCTCCGGTGGGCTTCTGAACGGGGCCCTCGTAGACGCCCTCACCCGGTTCGGCTACATCTAGGTCCGTTGTCCAGCCGCCCCGCAATTCAACGGAAGCGAGACTCGAGCGGCGAACGGCCCTCCGGTGGGCGACGCTTGAACACCGACCAGCCCTCCGGGGGCGAGACTTGAACACCGACCGGCCCTCCGGGGACGAAACCCGAACACCGACCAGCCCGACGGGAGCGAGACTTGAGCAGTGAACGGCCCTCCGGGGACGATGCGATCGATCTGTACTGGCGGCCGGGTTGTGGCTTCTGCATGGCTCTCGAGCGGGGTCTGGGACGCTACGACCTCCCGGTGCGTCGTCACAACATCTGGGAGGACCCCGATGCGGCACAGTTCGTGCGATCCCACGCCGGTGGCAACGAGACCGTACCCACAGTGGCCATCGGGGGGACGGTGCTGGTCAATCCCAGGCCCCGCGAGGTGCTCGAGGTGATGGCGGTCGAGACCCCACAGTTGATGCCCGACGACATCGAGATGCCCGAGGGACTGCTCTCGAGGATCATGGGACGTCGCCGCCGGGGCTAGATCGGAGCTGACGACGAGGCGGCCCGCACCTCCGGATGCGGCTGACCCACAGACCAGAGACCAGAGCCCGGTCTTGCGGGATGCGGTGGAGCCGGCGGCCGGTTCCCTGATCGGTGGAGCAGCTCGCCGATCGGGCTAGTGTCCGTCGGGTGGGGGAACTCCTGGGGGCCGGGCTGTCGCACTATCCGCCGCTGTGTGGGCGCGACGAGGACATGTCGCATCTGCTGGTGGCCACTCTCGAGGACGAGTCCATCCCCGCCGAATACCGCGACGTGGCGACATGGCCCGCCCCGATGCGCGCCGAGTGGTCCCACGATCGGGGCGCGGCCGCCGCCGCCGCCCATCGTTCGAGGTTGGTGGAGGGCTTCCGTCGGGTCAGGGCGGCCATCGACGACTTCGGGCCGGACGCAGTGGTGATCATCGGCGACGACCAGTACGAGAACTTCCGTGAGGACCTCATCCC
>DRKF01000046.1 GCA_011051915.1 Acidimicrobiales bacterium
CCCCCCTGCCAGACTGGCGGGCGTGAGCGAACTCCCTCCTCCCTCGTATCTGGTGCTGGCGTCCGGTTCCCCCCGGCGGCGGGAACTGCTGGAGCGTTCCGGCTTCGCCATCGTCGTGCGCACCGCCGATGTCGACGAGACGATCCTTCCCGGTGAGATCCCGACCGCCCACGTCCGCCGGCTGGCCACCCTCAAGCGCCGGTCCGTGCCGGTCGAACCGGGCGAGGCGATCCTGGCCGCCGACACGATCGTGGAGTTCGAGGGCGAGATCCTCGGCAAGCCGGCGGGACCCGAGGAGGCGGCGCACACCCTACGGCGGCTGAGTGGCCGTACCCACCGGGTCCACACCGCCGTCAGTGCCGCCCACGGAACCCACGAGGGCGAGATCCTCGTCACCACCGAGGTCACGATGGACACCATCTCCGAGGCCTCCGTCGACTGGTACGTGCTGGGTGGCGAACCCCTCGACAAGGCCGGGTCCTACGCCATCCAGGGAGCGGCGGCCGCCTTCGTGCGGTCGGTACGGGGCAGTGTCACCAACGTCATCGGCCTGCCCCTGGCCGAGACGATCACCCTCCTGGGCGGGATCGGCCTGGACGTCGACGCCCTGCGCCTCGCCTCGTTCGGGGGAGCGCCATGAGGAGTTCCGTCAACGAGGGGGTGCCACCGGCCCGGTCCGGTGAGTTCCCACCCCCGAGGATCGGCCACCTCGAACCGGCGGTCCCGGTGGTACTGGCCCCCATGGCGGGGGTGACCGACGCCCCGTTCCGTTCCCTGTGTCGCCGTTTCGCCGAGGCCGGAACCGTCCCCTCGCCCGAACCGGCCGGGGGAAACCGCCCCGCCGGGATCTTCGTGGGTCAGATGGTCACGGCCCGGGCCCTGCTGGAGGCCAACGCCAGGACCTGGCGCATGGCCGAGTTCGCCCCGGGGGAGTACCCGCGCAGTGTGCAGCTCTACGGGACCGATCCCCACCATCTGGCCGAGGCCGCCCGCCGTCTCGTGGAGTTGGGAAGGGTGGATCACATCGACCTGAACTTCGGCTGCCCGGCCCCCAAGGTGACCCGCCTCGGTGGTGGCGCCGCCCTTCCCTACCGCCGTCCCCTGCTGGGGGAGATGCTCCGGTCGACGGTGGACGCCGCCGGCGACGTGCCGGTGACGGTCAAGTTCCGTCTCGGTATCGACGACGACCACCTCACCTATCTGGACACCGCTCGAATGGCCGAGGACGCCGGCTGTCGGGCCGTGGCTCTCCACGCCCGCACCGCCGAGCAGCTCTACTCCGGAGACGCCCGGTGGGACCTGATTTCCCACCTGGTCGGGCAGGTGTCGATTCCCGTGTTCGGGAACGGCGACATCTGGGAGTCCTGGGATGCACTGCGGATGCTCCGGGAGACCGGATGCGCCGGGGTCGTGATCGGCCGGGGCTGCCTGGGTAGGCCATGGCTGTTCCGCGACCTCGCGGCCGTCTTCGGGGGCGAGCTCCCGCCCCCACCCCCCGGTCTGTCCCAGACGGTCCAGATCATGCTGCTGCACCTGCGGGAGATGATCGCCTGGTACGGCGAGGTACCGGCCGTGAGACAGTTCCGCAAGCACGCAATCTGGTACCTCACCGGGTTTCCGGTGGGTGGGGAACTGAGGGCGGCGGTCTCCCGGTTCGAGAGCCTCGCCGAGCTGGAGGACCTGCTGGGCGGGCTGGAGGATGTCCCGTTCCCGGCCACCGCGCTGCGTACCCGCCGGAGCCACAGGGGAGGCCCCCGCCCGGTGGCGCTGCCCGAGGGTTGGCTGGACGACCCCGGCGACGGGACCCTCCCCGCCGCGGGAGCCGACAGGGCCGTGAGCGGGGGCTGAGTCCGCTCCGGGAGCATCCGTGGTTCACTCGGCAGGCCCGTGGGTCTACGCTCGATTCCCGTGCGCTCACGCCGTTCGAGGCTGACCCTCGCCCTACACCCGGCCCGACTGGTGGTGATCGCCTTCGCCACCGTCACCATCCTGGGCACCATCCTGCTGATGCTCCCGATCTCGGCCCGGGAGGGAAGCACGAACCTGCTGGACGCCCTGTTCACCTCGACCAGCGCGGTCACCGTCACCGGACTGGCGGTGAGGGACACCTCGGTGCACTGGTCGGGATTCGGCAAGGGTGTGATCATGCTGCTGATCCAGTTCGGAGGGTTCGGCATCATGACCGGGGCGTCGGTGGTCGCCCTGTTCCTGTCCCGACAGCTCGGCCTGCGCCAGAGGATGTTCACCCAGGCCGAGACGGGCACCGTCAGCCTCGGAGACATCCGCCGCATAGTGAAGGCGATCGCCGTGGTCACCCTGACCGTGGAGTTCCTCACCGCGGTCGTTCTCACATTCCGCTTCCGCGCCACCGACGACCTCGACCTGTGGACGGCCGGAAGATACGGCGTGTTCCACGCGGTGTCGGCGTTCAACAACGCCGGGTTCTCCCTCTACTCCGACAGCCTGGCCCGATTCTCCGGCGACATCTGGATCCTGGGCTCCATCGCCATCGCCCTGGTCGTCGGCGGGCTGGGTTTTCCGGTCCTGCTCGATCTTGTGGACTCCCCCCGACATCCCCGCCGCTGGTCGCTGCACACCAAGTTGACCCTGACGGTCACCGCCACCCTGATCGTCGGGGCGTTCCTGGCCATACTGGTCCTGGAGTGGTCGAACCCGGGGACGTTCGGGCCCATGGGAGTGGGGGACAAGTTGGTGAACGGTGGCTTCCACGCCCTCACGCCCCGGACCGCGGGCTTCAATGTCGTGGACGTCGGCGCCATGGACGACTCAACCCTGCTGGTCCACGACGGTCTGATGCTGGTCGGGGCGGGAGCGGCCTCCACCGGCGGGGGAATCAAGGTGTCCACGTTCGGACTGCTGGCCTTCGTAATCTGGGCCGAGGTCCGCGGCCGCCAGGACGTCACCCTCTTCGAGCGGCGGATCTCCCTGAGCCTGCAGCGCCAGGCGATAGCCGTCGCCCTCGTGAGCGTGGGTCTGGTGCTGACCGCCGCCACGGCCATCGCCCGGCTGAGTTCGATCACCCAGAGCCAGGCCGTGTTCGAGGTGACCTCGGCTTTCGGTACCGTCGGCCTGTCCACCGGCGTCACACCCCACCTGTCGGCCATCTCCCAGCTCATCGTCATCGTCATCATGTTCACCGGAAGGGTCGGCATCCTCACCCTGGGAACCGCCCTGGTGATGAACATCAAACCGTCCCTCTACCGCTATCCCGAGGAAGGCCTGGTGATCGGATGAGTACTCTCACATGTGTTCCCCCCCGCCCGGGTACCGTCAGCCCAGCGAGGTCGTACCGTGCCTGACAACCCACCCTGGTTCCAGAGACTGCGGCCCAGCGCCGGCTCACCCCGCACCATCATGGTCGTGGGTCTGGGTCGCTTCGGCAGCGCTCTGGCCGAGACCCTGGTCGACCTGGGCCACGACGTGCTCGGCGTGGACCGCAGCCCCGCCCTGGTGAATCGCTACGCCGGTGTCCTCACCCACGTCACCCAGGCCGACAGCACCGATGTGGAGGCCCTGAGGCAACTCGGGATCGAGGACATGCCCCATGTCGTGGTGGCCATAGGCCACGACATGGAGGCCAGCATCCTCACCGTGGCCAACATGGTCGACCTCGACGTGCCCGACATCTGGGCCAAGGCCACCACCCGATCCCACGCCGACATCCTGACCCGGGTGGGGGCCCACCACGTGGTCTCGCCGGAGACCGACATGGGTCGCAGGGTGGCCCACCTGGTCACCGGTGGGGCCATGGACTACGTGGCTCTCGACGAGGATTTCGCCCTGGTCGAGACCGACGCCCCGCCCAGCGTCGTGGGGAAGTCCCTCAAGGAGGCCCGACTGCGGGAGAACTACGGCGTCACGGTGGTGTGCATCAAGCCGGCCATGGGGTCCTTCACCTACGCCACCCCCGACACCACCGTCGACGAGGGGGACGTGCTGCTGGTGGCCGGCGAGACCCGCAAGGCCGAGGCCTTCGCCGAGCTGGAGTAGGCGCCGGGAAGTTCTGCCCGCCGGGCGACGTTGTCCATGCCATGACCGTCATTCCCGAATCCCACGCCGACATCCTCGACTCCAAGGGCTTCGCCCATGTCGCCACCATCGGCCCCGAAGGGGAGCCCCAGTCGACACCGGTCTGGTACGGCACCGAGGGGGACAGGATCCTGTTCAGTCTCACCACGGCCCGCCAGAAGTACCGGAACCTCCAGGCCGACCCCCGGCTGGCGTTGTCCATCACCGACCCGGAGAACCCCTACCGCTACCTCGAGGTGCGTGGTGTGGCCACCGAGTTCCGGCCCGATCCCGACCGGGCCTTCATCGACTCCATGGCCGCCAAGTACATGGGCGTGGACGAGTATCCCTTCCATCAGCCCGGCGACGAGAGGGTCGTCGTGGTGGTGGAGCCGCGCCACTGCACCGCCATGGGCTGAGACCCCGACCGGGGTCGTGACCCCACCCGATGTCCCGCCGCGGTCCTAGAGTGCCCCCATGGCCGACGCCCCCACCGCCGACACCACGACGGTCCGGGCGGGGCGCTCCCCCGCCGAGGTCGCGGTCACCCGCGTCGGCCCGGCCGGACTGGCCGAGTTCGCCCGGGAGTTGAGGCGGGCCGTACGGGTCGCCATCGACACCGAGACGGTCTACGTCGAGGGTGGTGTCGGACCCATGAGGGTGCTCTCCGCCGCCACCCGGGCCCCCGACGGGTCCGAGCGGGCCTGGGTTGTCGACAGTTCCGACGTCGCGCCCGAGCAGCTCGCCCGGATCCTCGACGGGGTGATGGCCGAGGCCTGGAACGCCGATTTCGACGCCCGGGTCATCGACACCGCGGTGTTCGAAGCCGCCGGACGCCACGTACGCTCCACCCCCGGTTCGGGCATCACCTGGTGGGACGCCCAGCTGGCCGACGCCCTTCTCCACCAGGGGCTCACCGGGTTCTCCTTCTACCACGGTCTGGCCTGGGCCACCCACCGCTATCTGGGGTTCGACGCCGCCGGGAAGGGCAGCACCCAGCTCTCGTTCTCCGCCCGGGCCGAGCTCACCGACGAACAGGTCCTCTACGCCGGCGCCGACGCCGTGGAGACCCTCTGGGTCGGCGACGAGATCCGCCGGCTCGTCTCCGAGGCGGATCTCGACGAGGTCTGTGAACTCGAGCAACGGGCCCGGCCCTTCCTCGACCACATGGAGAGAAGGGGTCTACCCTTCGACTGGGAGGGTTGGTCCGCCCGGCTCGCCGAGATGGAGCAACGCCTGGTGCTGGTCCGGACCCGACTGGCCGAACTCACCGGCGGGGGTCAGGCCACCCTGTTCTCCCCCGACCTCGAGCCCTCCTGGAACCCGGCCTCGGAGGCCCAGGCCAAGGAGGCCCTGAACCGTTTCGCCGAGGAGAGGGTCCGAAACTGGTTCCGGGACCGTACCGGGTACGAGCGTCTGTTCACCCGGACCGACTCCCTCCGCCACGAGACCCTCATGGGGGTTGGCGGGCCCCTGGCCGAGGCCCTCGTGGAGTTCCGGGATCTCACCAAGACCCTGTCCACCTACGGCGCGGGGATCGAGGAGTTCATGGACGCCGACGGCCGAATGAGGCCGGAGTACCTCCAGGTGGTGGGTACCAACACCGGACGGCTGGCCAGCCGCCGGCCCAACGCCCAGAACTTCACTCCCCGCATGAAGCCCTTCATCCGTCCTCCCGAGCCCGACCGGGTGCTCGTTCATTCCGACCTCAGCCAGGCCGAACTCCGAATGGTCGCCCAGATCTCGGGGGATTCGGCCCTGCGCCTGGCATTCACCCGGGATCAGGACGTTCACTCGACGACGGCGGAGGCCATGTTCGGTGTGGACATGGCCGAACTGGCCCGCACCGACCCCGACCGGCACGCCGAGTACCGGGCCAAGGCCAAGAGGATCAACTTCGGGATCGTCTACGGCCAGAGGGGCCGGGGCCTGGCCCTGAGCCTCACCCAGTCCGGGGTCGAGACCAGCACCGAGGAGGGCCGGAAGCTGCTCGAGGCCTACCTGGCCGCCTATCCGGGTGTGGCCCGCTGGGCCCGGGGCCGCGACGAGTTCATCGAGGATCTGGCCCGCCGGCCCGGCCCCGTCGACTGGTCGTCGACCCTCGAACTGCATTCCGTCTGGGCCCGCATCAGGGGATTGCGCCGGGCGTTCCGCCACACCCACCGCCGCTGGCCGACCGCAGCGGAGATCGCCGGCGAACTGGCCCTCGAACCCGGTGAGGCCCCGGGGGTGGACCGCATCGAGTGGGCCCTGGGTTTCGAGGCCCCCGTGGTGCTGACCCCGGGGGGCGAACCCTTCGGGTTCTGCTCCCGTACGGTCGCCCGCCGCCGCCAGCAGTTCACGATCTCGACCGACCGGGTGCTGCTGGGAGCGGTCCTGCGGGGGATCGAATCGGACCTGCCGGCCCTGGTGGGGCACCGGGCCCGCTTCGGTCGGACCCATGAGGTCGACATCGGTGATTCCGCCGGGCCCGCCCCCCGCCCCCACCTGGAGAAGGTCCTCGAGAACCGCTCCCTCAGGCGCTCCTACGCCGAGGACATCGCCCGTATCGCCGGTCGGTCGGTCCTCGAGGACTTCCTGGACTCATCGCTGCGGGCGTCGATCCGGGTGATGGCCAACGCCTACCGCAACGCCCCGGTACAGGGTGGCGTGGCCGACGCCATGCTGGCCGCCTACGCCCTGGTCCATGACGCTCTGGGCCGCTTCGACGAGGCGTTCGGTGTACAGACCGTTCACGATTCGGTGGTGGTGGAATGCCGGGCCGACCAGGCCACCGATGTCGCCCGGGCGGTGAAGGCGGCCATGGAGGCGGGCCTGGCCCGTTTCTGTCCCGATGTGGCCGTGAGGGCCGACACCGACATCCGACGGTCCCTGGACCCCGCCGACATCATCGTCACCGTCGACTGAGAAGGCGCCGTCCTCTCAGCAGGAGATCACCCACGAATCCAGCTCGAGGTGCTTGATCAAGGTCCGATGGCCGAATACGGCCGACTCGGCGCAGATCTGCTGCTCGTCGCCGGCGTACTCGACCCCCAGCACGACCTTGCCCGCCTCGACGAAAGGAGCCTCCAGCTCGCACTCCCCGATCTGGATGCACTCCTCGTTCACGGCCATGTCGAAACGGGGCTCGAGCTCGGCGACCTGGTTGAGGTCGTTCTTGAGGGCGATCGCCAGTCCCCGTCGGTGGGCGGCATCAGCCAGCCAGGTGTTGTAGCGGATCTGATCGGCGGCGCTGAGGTCGAAACCGCTGGAGGCCTCGAAGCCGTTCACATTGTCGGGATCCACACCGTCGCAGCCGCGTTCGACGGCCAGGTCCATCCGGGCCTCCATCAGGGGACCCAGAACATCGAGCCGCCGAATGTCCAACCATCTCTCGCCGGGCCATCCGTCGAGGGGCTCACCCACGACCTCGGCGGGAAACTGCCCGGCATCGGGTCGCCAGTCCTCGAGGCTCCCGGCGCTGAAGTAGCACAGCAGATACACCCCCCGTTCGGACAGCCGGGTCATGACCGTCTCGGGGGTCTCCACCAGATCCAGGTCGAAGAGCCCCACCTCGGTCTCGGGGTCGATCTCCCCCTCGTACTGGATCTGCCAGGTCACCTCGGCGGTGGGACGCCTGGGCGTCGACTCGACATCCGGTCCGGAGCCGCCGCAGGCGGTCGCCAGGAGTAGCAGGGCCACGACCGATGCCGTCCATCTGAGATTCATGGCTGATCCTTTCCCGTCGGACGAGTGGCCCGTGGGCCCCGAGGATAGGTAGCTGACATGAAGCGGCCGTGAAGGCCCGCCGGTAGCGTTGGTGCCCACCGCATGGGACACGGATCGGACAGGAGACAACCCCTTGAGGCTCGGACTGTTGCGCTGCGACGAGATCGACGAGAGATTCCGCGATCTCGCCCCCAGTGCTCTGGAGCTGTACCGGTGGACGTTCGAGACCGACGGTGTGCGGCTCGTCGACTACGACGTCCTGGCCGGAGAACTCCCCGAGGACCCCGACGAGTGCGACGGCTGGATCATCACCGGATCGCGGGCCTCCGTCTACGACGACGAACCCTGGATCCGCACCCTCAGCGAGGCTGTCTCCCGTCTGCACGACGCCCGGGCCCCGATCATCGGGATCTGCTTCGGGCACCAACTGCTGGCCCACGCCCTCGGGGGCCAGACCGCCCGCTCCGAACAGGGCTGGGGCATAGGTGCCCGGGAGTTCGAGACCCGGGTGGAGGGCCTGCCCTCCCCGGTGAGCCTGCTGATGAGTCATCAGGACCAGGTGATCGAACTACCACCCTCGGCCCGGGTGCTGGGGTCGTCGGAGTACTGCCCCAACGCCATCTTCGCCATCGACGACCACGCGGTGGGGGTCCAGGGCCATCCCGAGTTCACTCCCGAGTACATGGCGGCGCTCCTGCGGTCGCGAACCGGTCGGATAGGAGCCGAACCGGTGGCCCGGGCCCTGGAATCGCTCGACCGGGAGACCCACGGCCGGGAGGTCGCCGCCTGGCTCGTCGATTTCGTGCGCCGCGCCCGCGCCGATGTCCGGCCCGACGATTAAGCGCCGGCGGGCCACGGCCGATTGGAAGCGGGTAGGGACCAGTACGCGCGCGGCCACCGACCGGAGTATCCAATGGCGACACCACCGAGGAGCAGGCTCCGGGCCGTCTCGGGTCGAGCCGTGCTCATGGCCATGCTGGTCGCCCTTCCTCTCGCGGTCCCCTCAGCCACCATGGGCGCGGCCGGCGCAGCCGAGGACCCGACCGCAGCTCCCACCGATCCCACCGCCCAGGCGCCCCAACCCTTCACCTGCACCGGCGACGCCTTCATCGTGCAGAGAGCGGCGAGCGGGAAGTTCCAGCTCTACCACGCCGACCAGACCCAGTCCCCGCTGGTGTTCGATCCCCTGGGTCCCGAGCACTCGGTCGGCTTCCTCAACAGCACCGGTTTCAACCGGCCCCTGCAGCTGATCGAGGGCTGGGTCAAGGGCCAGGGGGTGGTGACCCTCGACGCCAACGGTGAGATGACCACCCTGGGGATCCCCACCGGAATGACCGGCAACGAGCACTACTACGCCGGTGACATCAGCCTCGACGGCAACACCTACTACCTGGGTCACGGCAGCCGGATCGCCACCATCGACCTCTCGACCATGACCCTGGTCCGGGACATCCCCCTGAATCCACGCCGGGGCCTGGCCGACTACGCCGTTCACCCCCGCACCGGAGTCGTCTACTCCGTCGACACCAACGGCCGGGTCCTCACCATCGACCCCGTCACCGGTACCACCACGGCCAGTGCCGCCCTGTCGGGGTGGGACAACACCCGGGGTCCGGTCGGGGCGACCTGGTTCACCGCCTCGGGCAACCTGCTCGCCTACCAGAACCAGGGCTACCTCAACGAGATCGACATCACGAACCAGAGGGTGATCTCCCAGCAGCAGGGGCCGGCCAGTGCCAGCAACGACGGCACCGCGTGTGTGAACGACGCCATCGGGGCCGCTCTGAACATCGAACCCGAGAGCGCCGCTTCGGCGGCCCTGCCCGCCCGCATCGCCGTCGACTTCGTCATCGAGAACTTCTCGCCCTCGGACATCCTGACCTCACTCCAGGCGTGGGGGGATCTGGGCCACATCTTCGGCCAGCCCGGGGTGGACTGGACCCTGGCCTCGATGGACCGCCGGGTGGGACCGGCGACCGCGGTGGCCAATCCGAACTTCGACGGGGTGACCGACATCGAGCTGTTCGCCCCCGGATCGGCCCTGGGACCGAACGAAACCGTGCTCATGCGGGCGGTGATCGTGCTCAACACACCGGGGGTCTACCGAGCC
>DRKF01000047.1 GCA_011051915.1 Acidimicrobiales bacterium
GGGGGGGGGGGGGGGGGTTCTCGACGAGGACACCGACACCGCCGACCTGCTGACGGCGGCGATCGACGCCGGGGTGGCCTACGTGCCCGGCTCCGCCTTCGCGGTCGACACCCCCCGCCCTCATCATCTGAGGCTCTCCTTCGCCACCGCCGCTCCCGAGGACATGGACACCGCCGTGGCCCGCCTGGCCACAGTCCTTCCCTGAAGCAGCTGTGAACCGGGCAAACCCGGAACACCCCCGGCCAGATGTATCTTACTTGTACTATTTGATAGGGTACAGGCATGGACATCTGGGAGATCGTGGTGGTGGGGTTCGCCGCCCTTCTCACCTCGATGCTCAGCGCCGTGGCCGGGCTCGGCGGCGGGGTGGTCCTCCTCGGGGTCCTGGCCCAGTTCCACGCCCCGGCGGTCGCCATTCCCCTCCAGGGTGGTATCCAGATCGTGTCGAACTCCTCCCGGGCGGGATTCCTCCGGCGTTCGGTGGACTGGCCGGTGGTGGCTCGGGCCTCGATCCTGGTCCTGCCGGCCAGCCTGGCCGGCGTGGCGGTGGCCACCACCGTCCCCGAGGGGGTTTCCCGAGTGGTCCTGGGAGTCTTCGTGCTGGTCCTGGCCTGGAGGCCGACCCTGCTGAGGTGGAGGGGAGGTGGGACCCTCCCACGAGGAGCCCTGGTGGGCGTCGGTGGGGTCGCCGGGTTCCTCAACACCACGGTGGGTGCCAGCGGGCCGGTGACGTCACCGTTCTTCAAGGCCGTGACCGCCGGACACGCGGCCTTCGTGGCCACCGCCGCCGCCGCCCAGGTCGTGGCCCACGCCTCCAAGATCCTGGCGTTCGGTCTCGACGGCTTCGACTACGGAGGCTTCTGGCCGGTCCTCGTCGTCGGGATCTCCGGTGTGGTCTTCGGAAGCTGGGCCGGTGCCCGACTCCTCGGCCGGCTGGGAGAACAGGACCTGACGCGGCTGTTCCGGCTGGTTCTCACCGCCCTGGCGGTGAGAATGCTGCTGCTGGCGCTGTTGTGAACCCGGGCCGGTGGTCGACTTCACTAGCGTGAACCGCGTGATCCCCGAGCCCCTCGAATCCACCTGCGACGAACAGTCGGTCCTGGTCCGGGTCTCGGGCCCCGACCGGCCCGGGATAACCACCGCCCTGCTGAGTGTTCTGGCCGCCTCGGGCGCCCGGGTTCTCGACATGGAGCAGGTGGTCGTGAGGGACCGCCTCAACCTCGGCGTGCTCATCTGCGTCCCCGAGGGGCGAGACCTCCTGCGCGAGCTGCTCCTCTACGGCTGGGACCACGGTGTGGAGATCGACTTCGAGGTGGTGGAGGGCGGTGAGCCCCCATATGAGGAACGGCACTCGGTCATCGTCCTGGGGAGAGATCTTCCCCCCGCCGATCTGGCTCTGGCCACGGCGCAGATCGCCGACGCCGGCTCCAACATCGAACGCATAACCCGCCTGTCGCGCTATCCCGTGATGAGCTACGAGTTCCTGGTGCGGGGAGGGGACGCCGAGGCCATGAGGTCGGGTCTGATCTCACTGGCCGGGGCCCGCCCCCTCGATGTGGCCGTCCAGCGGGAGGGACTGAGACGCCGGGCCAAGCGGATGGTGGTCATGGACGTGGATTCGACCCTGGTGAGCGACGAGGTGATCGATCTGCTGGCCGAGGAGGCCGGGGTCGGCGCCGAGGTGGCCGAACTCACCGCCCGGGCCATGAGGGGTGAACTCGACTTCACCGGGGCTCTCGTCCGTCGGGTCGAGTTGCTGGCCGGTACCCCCGAGGCGGCCCTGGAACGGGTCGTCGAACGGGTTCGCCTCACACCGGGGGCCCGGACGTTCGTGCGAACGCTCAAGAGACTGGGATTCAAGGTGGCGATGATCTCGGGAGGCTTCGACTTCCTGACATCCCATCTGGCCCGGGAGATGGGTATCGACCACGCCTTCGCCAACCGCCTCGAGATCAGGGACGGGCGTCTCACCGGTCGGCTGGAGGGACCGGTGGTCGATCGCCGGGCCAAGGCCGAGCTGCTGGCGAGGGTGGCCGCCACCGAGGGGATCGACACCGACCAGGTGGTGGCGGTGGGCGACGGCGCGAACGACCTCGAGATGCTCTCCGCCGCCGGGCTGGGGATAGCGTTCAACGCCAAGCCGGTGGTCCGCGACGCCGCCGACGCCGCCCTCAACGTCCCCTACCTGGATGCGGTGTTGTTCATCCTCGGGGTGAGACGCGAAGAGGTCGAGGAGGCCGATCGCGAGCTGGGTCGCGACTGAGTCCCACGGTGACCCCGTCACCGGGTTTCAAGACCGGTACCACGGTGCCGATTGGATAGCGATCCCGACCCGGAGACCGCCATGTCCAGAATCCCCTTCCCGCGCCTGACCGCCAGGAGACTCGGCCTCCTCCTGGTGGTAATCCTGGCCACCGTGGCCGTACCCGGCTCGGTCGGCGATGCCGGGGCCTCACCCGGTGAAGCCGACGTGTCGGAGCTGCAGATAGCGGCGGTGGCCCCCGACTGGGTCGTCCTGACATGGAACAGCGCATCGGAGGCCGGGGCCCGGGTGACCTTCACCGGGTCGGGTCGTGTCGTGGAATCGCCCCTGACCGGACTCCGTCACCGGATCGATCTCACCGGGCTGGAGTGCGGGACCGACTACGACCTGGAGGTCGGCTCACCCCCGGTCCCGGGGTCGGCGGCGACCCCGGTGCTGCTGAGGGTCACCACCGCCGTGTGCCCCACTGCCGACTCGCCGTGGCGGGTGGACCCCAACAGACCCATCCCCCTGCCCGCGCCGGAAATCACCGAGCCGACGGCCCGGGCCACCGGAAGCGACACCGTCGAGATCGGCTGGATGACAGACCGCTTCAGCGGCGCCGTCGTAGAACTGACCGACCCCTCCGGTGAGATGTCATCCTTCCCGTCACCCCCCGGATCGGGGCCCATGGCCGTCTCGGTGGAGGGACTCGAATGTGACACCGACTACCAGGTCGCCATCCGGGCAAGCGGACCGACCGGGGCCGAGGGCGCCGCCGACACCGAGGTGACGACCGGACCCTGCCCCTCACCCGAACCGGTGGACATCTCGATCTCCCCGGGGCTCGGGAGCCTCGACATCGCCTGGCGCACCTCGGTCCCCACCCTGGCCCAGGTGTCGTGGGGTTCGGACCCTCTCGCCGACTCTCTGGTGGCGGTGACCGAGCCCGGTGAGGACCATCTCGTGACGATCGAGGGGCTGGAGTGCGGTACCACCTACTGGGTGAGGGTGGCCGCCATCGACGCCGAGGGTTCCCGAATCGGTTGGAGTCCCGAGATCGTGGCCACGACGGTGGACTGTGTGGAGGACACCGGGGGGCCGGACACCCCGGTCCTGAACCTCGTCGGTGTCGGAACGCGGGTGGGATTCGATCAGGTAGACATCGCCTGGACCACCGACGTCATGAGTCTGGCCGTCGTCGAGATAGGTCCGGTCGGGGCCGAGCCGGATCTGGTGCTCGAGAGTGGCCCTGCGGTGGACCACTCCGTCACCGCCGAGGGCCTCGAGTGCGACACGACCTACGCCTACCGGATTCTGGCCCGGGCCGAGGGGTCACCCGGCACCCCGGCCCCGCCCGACGCCGTCGAGACCGGCGAGTTCACCACCTCGGGCTGTGAGGCGGTGGAGACCACCATCGACGCCCTGACGGTGGAGGCCCAGAGGGACAGAGCCGTGCTGGTGTTCGACACCCCGGTACCGACGACCGCCTTCGTCCAGTGGGGCACGACCGACCTCTACGATTTCGCGGTCGAGGCCAGTGAGCTGGTGACCCACCACGAGATCTCCCTGGAGGGACTCCGGTGCGGCACGCTCTACCACTTCGACATCGAGGTTCTCGACGCCGGACCCGACATGCCGGCCATAACCGGCGATCTCACCTTCACCACCCTGGCCTGTGAAGATCAGGGGGTTCCCGATCCCGGGGCGGTTCCCGCACTATCGTGACCCGTTCAACCGGCTGTACACCCCGATCGAGGAGTTCACGTGGCAACGGTCACGATCTACCACAACCCCAATTGAAGCTCTTCCCGCAACGCCTTGGCGGTCGCCGAGGAGATGGGTATCGAGCCTGAAATCGTGCTCTACATGAAGAACCCCCCGGACCGGGAGACGCTCCAACACCTGGTGTCCATCCTGGAGGACCCCGTCGAGGACCTCGTCCGCAAGGACGCCAAGTTCAAGAAGCTGGGGCTCGATCCCGAGGACTACGTCGGGAACCCCGAGGCCGTGGTGGATCTCCTGTCCGAACACAAGGAGCTGATGCAGCGACCGGTGCTGGTCAAGGGCGACCGAGCCATCATCGGCAGGCCCAAGGACCGCATCGCACCGTTCCTCGCTGCCTGAGTCGGTGGACGCGGCATCACAGCAGCACGGCCCGAGGGGGGAACTCACGGTGCAGTTCCCCGCTGCTTGAGTCGATGGGCAGCTGATGGGCGCAGCACCGGCCGACCACGACGTGTGCGTGGTCGGAAGCGGGTTCGGCGGGAGTGTCGCCGCCCTGCGGGCGGCGGAGAAGGGCTACCGGGTCGTCGTCTGCGAATCGGGACGTCGATTCCGCTCCTCGGACCTGCCCCGTACCAGCTGGGACCTCAGGCGCTTCCTCTGGGCCCCCCGCCTGGGTCTGAGAGGCATACAGAGGATCGATCTGCTGTCCGACGTGCTGGTTCTGTCGGGGGCCGGTGTCGGCGGTGGGTCTCTCGTCTACGCCAACACCCTCTATGAGCCCCTCGACGCCTTCTTCGAGGATCCGCAGTGGCGTGACATCACCGACTGGCGCTCCGAGCTGGCGCCCCACTACGACACCGCCCGTCGGATGCTGGGAGCGGTCCGCTACCACGGGGGATCCCCCGCCGATCAGGTGATGAGGAGGGTCGCCCGCCGCATGGGCGTGGAGGACACCTGGACGCCCACTCCGGTCGGCGTCTACCTCGGTGAGAAGGGCCGGCGGGTGCCCGATCCCTACATGGGAGGCGAGGGCCCCGACCGAACCGGATGTCTGGAATGCGGCGAGTGCATGACGGGCTGCCGGCACGGGGCCAAGAACACCCTCGACCGGAACTACCTCTACCTGGCGGAGAGACTCGGAGCCCAGGTCCGGGCCGACACCACCGTCGTCGACCTCCGGGAGCGCCCCGGGGGTGGCTGGCTGGTCACCACCGAACGGCCCGGGATTCGCCGGGGACGCGATCGTCGGACCTTCACCGCCGATCAGGTGGTCCTGGCCGCAGGTGCCCTGGGAACCCAGAGGCTTCTGCACCGCCTGGTCGGCGAGGGCCGTCTTCCCCGTCTGTCGAGCCGTCTCGGCTATCTGACCCGCACCAACAGCGAGGCCATAGTGGGGGCGACGGCTCCCCCCTCGGTTCTCGCCGAGGGTGTCGACTACACCAAGGGGGTGGCCATCACCTCGTCCTTCCATCCCGACGCGGAGACCCATGTCGAACCGGTCCGCTACGGACACGGCTCCAACTCGATGGGCCTGCTCTCGACGATCGCGGTCGACGGTGGTGGCGGTCGCCGGGTCGGGCGGTTCCTCCGGGCGGTCATGGCCAGACCGCGGGCGTTCCTGGCCTCCCTGTCGGTCCGACGCTGGTCCGAGCGCAGCATCATCCTGCTGGTGATGCAGTCCCGCGACAACTCCCTCGTGACCTATCCGCGCCGCACCCTCAGGGGCTGGCGCCTGGCCACCCGTCAGGGGCACGGCGAGCCCAATCCGAGCTGGATACCCCAGGCGGCGGAGGCGGCCCGAATCACCGCCGAGGAGATAGGCGGGGAGCCCATGGCCAGCTGGAACGAGGTGGTGGCCGACATCCCGGTCACCGCCCACATCATCGGAGGCTGTGCCATTTCCCCCGATGACGCCACGGGTGTGATCGACCCCTATCACCGGGTACACGGATACCCCGACCTGCACGTCGTCGACGGGGCGGCGGTCCCCGCCAACCTGGGCGTGAACCCCAGTCTGACCATCACCGCCATGGCCGAACGGGCCCTGGCCCTGTGGCCCAACCGGGGAGGGCCCGACCCCCGCCCCGAGGCGGGGGAACCCTACCGGCGGTGCGACCCGGTACGGCCCGGCCGCCCGGCGGTTCCCGCCGGAGCCCCCGCCGCCCTGACCTGGTGAGGGCCGCGGCCCAGGAGGGCCCCGGCCAGGGCGGCCGACGTGCCGAACACCCCGATGAAGATCCAGGCCTGGCGCAGGTCGTGCAGCAGTAGGGCCGTGCGGACCACGGGATCCATGTCCGGCGGTGGCGGGTCCCCGAGGACGGCCACGGTGAGGGCGATCCCCAGGGCGGCGCCGATCTGCCGTCCGGTCTGGGTAATCCCCGTGGCCAGGGAGTAGGTGTCGGGATCGACGTCGCGGACGGCGGCGGCGTTGAGGATCGGGAAGGTCATCGAGATCCCGATCCCCACGATGGCGGCGCCCGGCAGCCAGTCCCGCAGGAAGTCGGGGTGGCTGTCCAGTCGCCAGTAGTACAGGGCGATGCCGGTACCGAAGAACAGGGGCCCGGCGGTGGCGACCACCGCCTGCCCGAACCGCTCCGCCGCCCGGCCGGCCACCGGTGCCAGGACGGCCACGACCACAGGCGCCGGGGTCGCCGCCAGACCGGCCTGCAGGATCGAGTAGCGCCACACGCCGGTGAGGAACAGCACGTTGACGAGCAGGATCGCCGACAGGGCGAGTCCGAACACCACCGCCCCGGCGTTGGCGGCGGTGAAGCTGCGGATGCGGAACATCTCGAAGGGGACGAGAGGGTTGCCCGCGGCCCGGGTACGCAGGAAGAACACCAGGGCCAGGACCAGGCCGGTGCCCAGGGCCCCGATCACACCGGGGCTGGTGATACCCCAGCGCCGGCTCTGGGCGAGGGCCAGCACGATCATGGCGATCGAGGTGGCCAGGAGCATCGAACCCACCAGGTCGGGCCGCTCGGCCAGGGGGTCGGGCTCGGTCTCGGGAAGCTGCCCGATGGCTGCGGTCCACGCCAGGGCGGCGACCACCGGGATCATCAGGAAGGCCCAGCGCCAACCTCCGAGTTCGACGATGAAGGCCCCGATGCTGGGGCCCACGGCTATCCCCAGGGATCCGACCCCGGCGAAGGCGGCCACGGCGCGGGTGCGGATCGACGCCGGAGTCACCATCAGCAGCAGACCCATGGCGGCGGGGGTCAGCAGGGCCGCTCCCACACCCTGGGCGACCCGGGCCAGGATCAGGGCCCAGACCCAGGGAGCCAGACCCACCGCGAGTCCGCCGAATGCGAACAGCACGGTCCCCGCCCGGAACATCGCCCGTCGTCCGTAGCGGTCGGCGAAACGTCCGGCGGGAACGAGCAGGGCGGCGAACGTGACGGTGTAGGCGTTGAAGACCCAGCTCAGCACGGCCCGGGGGGTGTCGGAGAAGGTGGCCTCCATGTCGGGGAAGGCGATGTTGAGGGTGCTGATGTTGGCCGTGACCAGGAAGGCGCTCAGCCCCAGGGCCACGAAGGCCCGACGGGGGATCCTCGGGGTTCGTGCGGTGATGGTGCCCAACGGTGCCTCTCGATTCCCCTGGCGGTCCCCCAGGCCCGCCCCGGCCAAGGTAGCGGCCCGGGTGGGCGTTGGCGGCATCGATAGCGGCCCGGGTGGGCGTTGGCGGCATCGATAGCGGCCCGGGTGGCCGTTGGCGGCATCGATAGCGGCCCGGGTGGGCGTTGGCGGCATCGGCACGGCCCTGGGGTCCCCGGTGTGGTCGACGAGCTCACAGGAGGTCCCCCGTTGTCGTGGGGAGCCACACAGTCCTTCCCAGTGCGCCTGTACTCGCTACAGTTGGGGGGCCATCACACCCCAC
>DRKF01000048.1 GCA_011051915.1 Acidimicrobiales bacterium
AGAGGGCGGCGCTCGACCCTCAGGGGAGCGAGGGGTGTTTCGGTCACGGCGGAGATCCTGCCAGACCCGGGCGCCGCCGGTCCGGTCATACACCGGGCTGCGGGTGACCCATGACACACTTTCCGTAGAAGGTTCGGCAAGTACACCCATGCACCGCATTAACAACGGTTCCGTTGTGAACGAATCGGATACATGCCAACCTCGGGGTTCCCTTCGGACCACATCGGAACTACGCAGGAGAGCTGGAGTTCGCATGGCCTCAGTCGAAGACCACTACGAACTGGCCGACCGGTACCGCCGGACGGAGGGGACCGTGTTCCTCACCGGAGTGCAGGCTCTGGCCCGGCTCCCCATCGACCAGCTCAGGGCCGATCGGGCCGCGGGCCTGTCGACGGCGGCTCTGGTGTCGGGCTATCCCGGATCTCCCCTGGGGGGATTCGACTCGGCGGTGGCCGGGGCGGCCCGCATGTTTCCCGAGCTCCACATCGAGTGCCGTCCGGCCCTCAACGAGGAGTACGGAGCCACCGCGGTCATGGGCAGCCAACTGGCGGCCGAGCAGCCGGACTGCCGCTACCAGGGAGTGGTCGGATACTGGTACGGCAAGGCGCCGGGACTGGACCGGGCCAGCGACGCCCTGCGCCACGCCGTGTTCGCCGGTACCAGCCGTCACGGCGGGGCGGTGGCCCTGGTGGGCGACGACCCCCTGTCCAAGTCATCGTCGCTGCCCAGTTCCTCCGACGCCACCCTCGGTGATCTCCACATGCCGATCCTGTACCCGGGAGACGTGCAACAGGTCCTGGATCTGGGCCACCATGCCGTGGCCCTCAGCCGGGTAAGCGGGCTGTGGACGGCCATGAAGATCGTGACCGCCGTCGCCGACGGCTCGGGCACGGTGGAGCCGGCGTTCGACCGGTTGACCACCGTCATCCCCGATCTGGAGGTGGACGGTCGTCTCCACGAGACCCATCCCCGGGCCTGGTTCATCCCCCCCTACACCCTCGACAACGAGCAGGAGCTGCGCGAGGTTCGCCTGAAGATCGCCCAGCGGTACAGCGTCGCCAACAGACTCAATCGCATCACGGACAACCCCTCCGACGCCTGGATCGGGTTGGTGGCCTCGGGGTACACCTTCGGGGAGCTGCGAGAAGCCCTGCGGCGTCTCGGTCTGGCCCGCCCCGAGGATCTGGATCGGGCGGGTATCCGCCTGCTCGAGGTCCGGATGCCGACCCCCTTCGACACCGCCGTCGTGCGGGAGTTCGCCCGGGGTCTGGACGAGATCATGGTGGTGGAGGAGAAGAATCCCACCCTCGAGTGGCTGGTGAAGGACTCTCTGTACTCCCTGCCCGACCGGCCCCTGGTCGTGGGGAAGACCGCCCCCGACGGTACCCGTCTGGTGCCCAGCACCGGGATGGTGGACGCCGACACCATCCTCGGCCCGTTGAGGTCCCGCCTCGAGGGACGCCTCGGGGACCGCCTCGCCCCTCTTCCCACCCCGGCTCCGGCCCGTCGTCGCATCCCCCTGGCGGTCAACCGCACTCCGTACTTCTGCTCGGGTTGTCCCCACAACTGGGGAACCAGGGTTCCCGAGGGTTCCCTGGTCGGATCGGGTATCGGCTGCCATGGGCTGAATCTCTTCAGGGACCCCGCCGAGGTGGGTGAGATCCTGGGGCTTGCCGCGATGGGCAACGAGGGGGTGCAGTGGATCGGCATGTCCCCCTTCGTGGAGAGGGAGCACTACATCCAGAATCTCGGGGACGGCACCTACTTCCACTCCGGGCAACTGGCCATCCAGGCGGCGGTGGCCGCCGGGGTGAATGTCACCTACAAGCTCCTGTACAACGGAACGGTGGCCATGACCGGTGGGCAGGACGCCCAGGGATCTCTGGAGGTCCCGGCCCTGGTGCGAATTCTCCTGCTCCAGGGTGTGGCCAGGGTGCTGGTGACGACCGACGACCGGAGCCGCTACAAGGGCGTGGACCTGCCTGGGGGTGTCGAGGTCTGGGACCGTTCCCGAATAGTCGAGGCCCAGGAGTTGCTGGCCACCGTCCCCGGAGTCACCGTACTCATCCACGACCAGGCCTGTGCGGCGGAGAAGCGGCGGGCCCGCCGACGGGGCCGGCTCCCGACACCGTCGGAGAGGGTCGTGATCAACCCCCGCGTCTGCGAGGCCTGTGGAGACTGCGGAAAGGTCAGCAACTGCCTGTCGGTGCAGACCGAGGAGACCCCCTTCGGGGTCAAGACCCACATCGACCAGTCGTCGTGCAACCTCGACTACTCGTGTCTGCTGGGAGACTGTCCCTCGTTCATGACGGTCACCGTCGAACCTGAAGGTGCCGGTCGAGGCACCGGGGCCCCGCCGGACGAACCCGTGGGGGATCTTCCCGAGCCCGGCAGAATCGTTCCCACCGACGAGATGGGAATGAGGCTGATCGGAATCGGGGGCACGGGCGTGGTCACCGTGGCCCAGATCCTGGCCACGGCGGCGATGCTGGACGGGTTCGAAGTCAGGGGCATGGACCAGACCGGGCTGTCGCAGAAGGCGGGACCGGTCGTGAGCGACATCCGGTTCAGCAGGGGAGGGGCGGAGACATCGAACCATCTGGGTTCGGGTCAGGCCGATCTCATCCTGGCCTTCGATCTGCTGACCGCGGTGTCCGACTCGAACCTCCGGACCACCTCCCACGAGCGCACGGTGGTGGTCGGATCCACCACCGAGGTGCCTCCCGGTTCGCTCGTGGGACATCCCGAACGGCACTATCCCGACACCGCCGAGCTCGAGGCGGTTCTCGAGGAGAGGTCACGGCGGGAGTTCGACCACTGGTTGGACGCCGCGGAGCTGACGCGGGGTCTGCTGGGCGACGCCG
>DRKF01000049.1 GCA_011051915.1 Acidimicrobiales bacterium
CCATCCCCGAGCAGGTGCCAGGCCGCGACCAGGTCCAGGGCGGGATCGGCCGCCTGGAATCCTCCGGTGTCGAGGATGCCGGTCAGACGCCCGCCGGCCACGAGGAGGTTCGACGGGGTCAGGTCCGGTGTGGCACATGGCGTCGGGGTCCTCGCGGGGGAGCCGCCGGAACCCGGACCACGCGGTTCGCATCGCCTCGGTGCCGAGGAGGCCTTCACTGCGCCTGATGCACTCCTCGACCCAGGCGTCGTGGTCGGCCAGCACACCACCACGCCCCTCACCGCAGAACCGGTGGCCCCCGGTGTCGCAGGCTCGAAGCCCGCCCAGCAACCGGACCAGATCGTCGGCCAGATCCGTCGACTGCTCACATGAGGTCGGAGTGGCCGTCTCCCCCTCCACCCATGTCTGGATGGCCCACGGCAGGGGATAGCCGTGTCCGGGGCGGCCGATGTGGAGCGGCTCGGGGCACCGGACCGGACACACGGACCCGAACTCCGCCGCGGCGGCCGCTTCCCTACGGAGCCGGCCGAGAAGCCGACCGGGCTCGTCGCGCCGCAGGGGGAACCTGGCCGTCGCCTTGTCACCGAGACGGAAGATGGCGTTGACCGTACCGGGACCGTCGATGCGGTTGATGGCCAGACCGGCCAGCGCCGGGAACTGCTCGCTGACGAGGGCGGCGACCTGATCCTCGCCGATGTCGATCTGGTCATCGTGCATCGTCGTCATCGTGGGCCGGGACCGACCTGCACCGCCAACGATTTCGAACGAGCAACGCCGTGGCGGAGCTGCCGTTGCCGATTCTCCTGCGACTTCGGCGGTTTCGGCAGGCGACCGGGCGACGGTGTGGGGGCTGGGATCGGGCTCCCGGTCAGCCGATCGTGACCTCGACTGAACCGGTCGACGGCCAGTGGTCGAGATCCCCCGAGTAGTGGGCTTCGATCGTGTACAGGCCGGGTTGGAGGACCCCGGCCGGCAGGTCCGCAGACCCGTCGGCACCGGTGACCACAGACGTCAGTTCCGTCCGCGGCGGTCTCATGTCCATGAAGACCCGCGCCACGTCGAGGAACTCGATCGCCACCGCCACCGATTCGACCGATTCCTGGTCGATTCCGAATGTCGCCTCGAACTCGAACTCCGAGCCGGGGGTGACGGTGAACACCGGACTGTCACCCAGGACCACCTGCTCGGGATCGGCGGTTATCTCGACCCAGGTCCGACCGGCGTCTCCGCCCCTTCGCACCACCCCCATGGGCGAGCCACGGAATCCCCACGTGCCCAGGCCTCCGGCGAAATCCCCGTTGACGACCAGGTTTGGTCCTCGGGCCTCACTGTAGGAGATCCCGGCGATGCGAACGTCAGCCGGTCCGGGGATGGCGTTCTCGGTGTTGACCCGGATGACGATCACCGCCTCCGCGGCGCCTTCGGGCACGGTGCCGGTGACAGTAGTGGTACCCAGAGCGCCGTCCCGTGGGACCGCCGAGAGGTCCAGGGGGGCGTCGGGCACCGGTGTGCCGTCGGTCGTCGTCAGGTTGACGGCCACACCGGTACCGTCGCGGGGATCGGAGGTGACCTCCAGCCGTGTGCGCTCACCGAAGTACCGGATGATCCCACTCGTCAGGGCACCGGGGTCGTCGGGAGGAAGGGCCCGGCGGGGCTGGTCGACCCAGGACTGGAACGACACGTGTTGAGGTGTGCCCCCGTACTCCTCCTCGAATCGGGCGATGTTCTCCATCGTGAACTGCATCCACGACTCGCCGTCGGTCTCGAGACCCCCGTTGTAGAGGACGCCGAACGGCACATCTCGAGCGTCAGCCACCGCCTCTATTCCGAGCGCCACCTCCGGCCAGTCGGGCCGGCTCCAGTCGGGGTCGATGTGTAGGAAGGCGAAGGGCTCACCCGAGCGCTCCTCCCACGTGTCGAGCCAGATCTCCATGTCGTGGGGGGTGGTCTCCGGCGAGCTCCAAATCGGCTCGATGGACCCGATCACCGCGTCGGGGAACATGGCCCGCATCTGGTCCATGTAGTCGATCACCTCGTCGACGATGCGCTCGACGGACCACCGGCAGTTCCTGGGCCCGTCTAGCTTGTGTACGAAGTGGAAGGGCTCCTCGATCGCCACTGCGGCGATGGTTCCCCCCAGGTCGCGGATGCGCTCGGCCATCGCCAGGTCGTTGACGCCCGAGAAGGACTCGGTGAACACGCAACCGGCATTGTTCGGATAGGTCAGGGGCTCGGTCTCGAGCATGAGGGGGATGTCGTGTCGGTCGAGGTACTCGATCATGGTCCGGAGCTGGTCGTCGGTGAGCGCCTCGCGGACCTGCCAGGCGTGTACCCGGTAGATGCCGATCCTGTCGCGTGCCGCACTCCACTCGGTGCTCTCGCTGAACAACTGGTCGAAGTCGTCCATCCCGTGTGGGAGACCCACCTCACTGCTACCGGCGGTCAGAGGGAGGGCATTGAACAGAATGAGCCGGTCACTGCGCAGAAGCGACCGGATATCAGGTCCGGCTTCACCGGGATCGGTGGTCGGCGTCGTCGATGTGTCTGAACCTGTGGTCACCGAGGTGAGCGTGGTGCTCCCTGCGACCGTCGTGGTGGAGATGGTGGAGGAGGAGGCACGACCCGACGCCGTGTCACCACCCGACGCGCACGCCGTGACCAGGACGATCCAGGCCAGAGCCACGAAAAGCCGTCGGTGCGAACGCAACGAGCTCAGCACGCTCCGCGACACTAGCGGCCAGGTCCGATCCGACGAATGATTCATGTGAAATGTCCTGGTGGGCACCGCCGCGCGCCTGAGGACAGGGCCGTTCACCGGTCAGGAAGGCGACGAGATTCGCGCCACGACCATGTCGATCAGTGAGACGGCGAGGCAGGCGATGGTCCCCGGCCCGAAGAGCGTGTTCGTCCCGGCGATCCTGGTTGCCGTGGCCTACGCGTCACAGGCGGCACCAGTGACGATGACGGTCTTGCCGCTCGCCCGGCCGGAGTCGAGGAGACCGATCGCGTCGGCGGCGTCGCCGAGGTCGAACCGGGCCTGCACCGCGGGTGTGACGGCTCCGGTCTCGATGTAGCCGGCGAGTCGCTCCATCAGGGAGTGGTGCTCGGTGCTGATGAACGTGGTCAGACGCCGGCTGGTGAACGGTGACTGGACCAGCGCCCAGAGCTGGCGACCTATGCCGCCGGTGAGGCGGTTGCCGCCCTCTCCACCGACGATGACGAGTGTTCCGGTCGGGCCCAGTACGGAACGCAGACGGGACACACTGTTGCGCCCGCCGATGTCGACGATCAGGTCGTACCGGCGCCGGTCCGCGGCGAAGTCCTCCTCGGTGTAGTCGATCACGTGATCGGCGCCGAGTGACCGGACGAGGTCGACGTTGCGGGTACTGGCCACCGCTGTCACCTCGGCGCCGAGGGCCTTCGCCAGCTGCACGGCGAAACTGCCCACACCGCCGGACGCCCCGACGATCAGCACACTCTGACCCGGCTGCGCCCGGCCGACGTCGACCAGCGCCTCGAGCGCTGCGATACCGGACACCGCGGTTGCCGCGGCATGTTCGAAGCTGAGGTTGGCGGGCTTGAGAACGAGCTTGTCCTCGGCGGCGGTCGCGAACTCCGCCAGCGAACCGTCGGCGATACCGAACACCTCGTCGCCGACGTCGAAGCGAGTCACCTCGGTGCCTACGGCTACGACCCGGCCGGAAACGTCGAGGCCGATGATCCGGTTCCTGGGCCTGAACAGCCCGTAGCCGGCGATCCTGATCAGATAGGGCGTGCCCGTCATCAGGTGACACGTTCCGCGATCGACCGCCGCGGCGACGACCTCGATCAGGACCTCGTCCGGTTTCGGGGTCGGCCGGGGCAGGGTGGCGAGGGCGAGAACGTCGGCCGAGCCGTATCGGTACTGGACGATGGCCTTCATCTGTGGTGGCGATGCGTCCGTGTCGGAGATCACGGCGTCGCAGTCGGCGAGCTGGGTGGCGGTCATGTTGTTCCTTCGGGTGTTGGCGCGGGAGCGATGGACACGATCTCGAGGTTCACCGATGTGACGTGGAGCAGGAGCCCGTGCAGTTGGGCCGGATCCGAGATCTCGCCGACCAGACGAGTCACATTCTCGACCGACGTGTCGATGACGAAGTCATCGCGGAAGGGGCGCAGCAGACGAAGGCTGGGGCGACCCCGCAACACGATCTCGTAGGCGGTTCGTTCGGGCATGGCTCCACCCTGAACGAACGGAGTGGCAGACCGCCTCGTCAGCTACCCGATCTCACCCGGGTGAGATCGGTGATCAACGTGGGCGGCACGATGCCTGACCGACGGACGTTGGGTCGAGACCGTTCATCGACCTCGACACGATCGGACTCGGACCCGCCCCGCGGCCTGTTCAGGGAACTACCCTCGGCGCGTGCCTGAGCGTTCCTTCTCGTCGGCGGCGATCACCGGGGCGGCCGGGGGCATCGGTCGGGCGCTGGCCCGTCAGCTCGCGGAGGAGGGGACCAGGGTTCACCTCGCGGACATCGACGAGAAGGGCCTCGCCGTCACTGCGGCCGAGGCCCCTGGCGCCTCGTCG
>DRKF01000050.1 GCA_011051915.1 Acidimicrobiales bacterium
CGTGGCAGTGGGCGTCGCACGCCCCCGGTGGTGGTACGAACCGGGTCGGCGGATGGGAGTCTCGTCGGGGGGCGGGAATGGTGCGAGGCATGTCGGCCATGACTGGTGGGTTCCTGGATCGTCGGCTATCGGGCCCGGGGGAAGGCGACCCCGTCGAATAGCTTGCGGGCGGTACGGATGATCCCCGACCGGTGGACCGTCGGGGGACTGCTGTGGGGGTCGACCTCGACGGTGGCGTCGAAGACCCCGGTGGGGTGCTCCAGGCGGATCACACCCTCCGGAGCAGCCCCGGCGTCGAGGAAGGGATGGGCGGTGCTCCCCGGCAGAAGGGCGGCGGTGGCCACCGAGACCGCGCCCAGCACCCCGATGGCGTCGTGGCACCGATGGGGGATGAAGGTGCGGGTGGTGAGCGAGCCCCCGGAGCGGGGGGGTGAGACGATCGTCAGTTTCGGCACCGTGGTGCCGGCCACGTCGCCCAGGTTCATCAGCGGCCCGGCGGCCAGGCGCACCTCCTCCAGACGGGTCCGGAGCGAGTGGTCGGCCTCGAGGGTGGCGCATTCCTCGTCCCCGGCGAGACCCAGTTCCTCGGCGGCGACGACGATCACCGGCATTCCGTTGTCGATGCAGGTGACCCTGGTGCCGGCGATGGTGTCGACGACACTCCCCGTCGGGAGCAGGGCGCCGCAGGAGGAGCCGGCGGTGTCCTCGAAGTCGAGTCGCACCGGGGAGGCGGTGCCGGGAACCCCGGCGATGGCGGTGTCCCCGGAGTACACCGGTCGACCGCCCTCCACCCGGAAGACGGCCGTGGCCACGCCGTCGGTGTTCACCATGCGGATGCGAACCGAGACCTCCGCGGCATCGGGTGTGACGGGAGCCGGTATCAGGCCCCGTTCCACCGCGAAGGGGCCGACCCCCGACAACAGGTTCCCGCAGTTCTGACGGTCGCTCACCAGCGGTTGATCCACCGCGACCTGCAGGAACAGGTAGTCGATGTCGGCCCGTGGGTCGGAAGACGGGGAGACGACCGCCACCTTGGAGGTGAGCGGGTGGGCGCCGCCCACACCGTCGATCTGACGGGGGTCGGGGCTTCCCATGACCCGCAGGAGGAGGTCGTCGCGTTCGGCGGTGTCGGTCGGGAGGTCGGTGGCGAGGAGATACAGGCCCTTGGAGGTACCGCCCCGCATGAGCATGGCCCGGATCCCGTCGACCGAGGGGTCAGGTCTCGTCTCGGAGTCCGTCATGGGCCCAGTCTGGCGGTTGTCACCAGGATTGTCGACAATCCCCGTGTCCGGGGTCAGCGGTTGTCGACGACCAGGGGCAGCAGGTCACTCTCGGGGTACTCACCGGGTCGAACCGCCATCTGCTCCTGGGTGATGATCGGGTCGGATCCCGGGTGGGGGGCCCACACGGCGGAGTCGCCCAGCCAGCGGGTGGCGATGGCGACCCGGCGGTGATCGGCCTCGTTGCCGGGGGCACCGTGGATCGTCCACGCCGAGAAGACCAGGGCGTCGCCGGGCTCCATGTCCCAGCCCACGATGTCGAAGGCCCCACGGTCGGCGTCGATGTCGGGGCAGGGTTCGCCCTCGAAATCGGCCAGCCAGTCGCTGGACTCCGTGAAGGACACCGGGGCGTAGTAGCCGCCGCCCAGATGGGAGCCCCTCACGAACTCCAGGGCGCTCTGGGCCACGGTCGCCGGGGTGAGGGCCACCCACACCGAGGCTATCTGCCGGCCCAGAAAGGGCCAGTACGGCAGGTCCTGGTGCCACGGTGTCGGAGCCGACGTGCGTGGCTCCTTCACCAGGAGCTGCTCGAAGTAGATACGGGCCGTCTCCGAACCCATCAGGGCCGCGGCCAGCTCACCCATTCCCGATTCGAACACGAAGCGGCGGAGCAGGTCATTGGTGGGCCACTGGTAGCGGGAGGTGAACAGACGGTCGGTGTCACCCCCGGGGTTCGTGTCGGTGGACCACGGGCCGGGTTCGGCCAGCTCCCGGTCGGCGTAGGCCAGCAGCTCGTCGAACCATCTCGGGTCCAGGGCTCCGGGAACCTTCACCACCCCGTGGCGGTCGAAGTCCTTGCGCATCTCGTCGGTGACCAGGCGATGATCCTGACCCATCCTTGTTCCCCTCTGCCATGCGAGCGCCCTGCGGCGAACAGTTGTGTCCAGACATTGGTGCAGAACAGCCGGTGTTGCCAAGTGATCCGGTTCGAGCAGGGGCGCCGCCAGCGTCGCCGCAACGGTGGTGTCGGAGATGAGGGCGGGGTATGACAGGATCGGGACTCCGAGCACCGACCCGGCGCAGGCCGTACGCCGGAACCCGGTGAGCCGGCCCGAGAGGACGATCTCCCCACACGATGAACCCGACTCCGAACGACGATCGCCGCCGGCTGATGGTCCGGTGCGCCTGGCTCTACCACGAGTCCGGTCTCACCCAGGAGGAGATCGCCGGCCGTCTGGGCGTGTCCCGCTCGACCGTCAGTCGGGCCCTGTCCCAGGCGGCGAGGGAAGGCATCGTCGAGGTGGTGATCACCGAGCCCTATCCCGAAGCCCTCCGGCTGGAGACGGTACTCACCGAGCGGCTGGGGGTGGCCGCGGTGGTGGGCATGGTCGGGCCGGGCGAGGATCCCGGCGAGGCGGCGGGTCGGGCGGCGGCCCGGCGGCTGGAGGCCATAGTCACTCCCGGCGATGTGTCGGTCGCCATCGGCTGGGGTCGGACCCTCTCGCGGATGATTCCCTTTCTGCGCCGTCGTAAGACCCGTCGGGTGCGGATCGTGGGGGCCATCGGCCACTCGGTGGCCGCCTACGGCCTGGCGGTGGGAGCGGTGGTCCGCGACGTGGGCGCGGCGTTCGGGGCGGAGACCCACGTACTGCCGGCTCCGCTCTACTCACCGGGACGGGGCCTGACCGACGCCCTGACCCAGAACGTCGCCGTGGCCGAGACCCTGGAGATGGCCCGCCGGGCCGACGTGGTGTTCACCAGCATCGGGCGGGCCGAGTCCTCCAACCCCCTGGTGGCCGAGGGGATGCTGACCCCCGATGCCATGGCCGAACTCCTGAGCCGGGGAGCGGTCGGGGACCTTCTGGCCAACTTCTTCGATCCCGAGGGTCGGCCCCTCGTGGTGGAGAACTTCGTACCCCTGGGCCTCGGTCTGGAGGATCTCCGGGCGGCCCGTCGGGTCGTGGCCATGGCCTGCGGCCCCGAGCGGGTACCGGCGGTACTGGGCGCGGTCGCAGGGGACTACGTCTCCGAACTGGTGCTCGACAGCATCACCGCCGAGGCCCTGCTGGCCGCCACCGGACCCGGGCAGCCGGACAGCTGACGGGAGCGGTCCACCCGGTCAGGTGAGCCGGTCGATGAGCGCGGCGTGTTCGGGAAACCGCCCCTGGAGACGGGAGACGGCAGCGGCGTCGGGGAACTGACATCGGTCCGGGTCGAAGGGGGGCGCCATCGTCGTGCCCACCAGGGTCCATTCGCCGGTGCTGACCGACCCCTGCCACACTCCCGGCGGGACCACCGCCTGGGGTCGCTGGCCGGCGACCAGATCCGCGCCGAGGGTGACGCTGCGAACCGATCCGGCCCCGGAGTCCTCGTCGATCAGGGTGAGGGCCAGGGGGGCTCCGGCGTGGAAGTGGTAGATCTCCCGGGCGTGGAGGCGGTGCAGCCGGGAGCGGTCGCCGGGACCGAGCAGGTAGTAGATCGCACCGGAGACCTCGTCGAGGTGGGTCTGGGCCCACCAACCGCCCTCCACCGGCAGGGGGACCAGACCGAGGATCTCCCTCACCTGGTCGAAGGTGAGGTCGGGGTTCATCGGGAGGCGTCCCGGGCCAGGCGGGCCGCCCGTTCGGTCACCTGGCGGCGGGCCTCCTCGGTGTCGACCGTGAGCGTCCGGCCGTGCTCGACGACCCGGCGGCCACCGACCCAGACGTCGGTGACGGTTCGGGCGGAGCTGCTCCAGACCAGGTGGGAGACCAGGTCCTGCGGTTCGAGGGTGGGCACGAACGCCACGTCGTCCAGATCGAGGCGGATGATGTCGGCCCTGCGAACGGGTTCCAGCACCCCCAGGTCGTCTCTGCCCAGAGCGGCGGCGGCGTCCCTCGTGGCCATCGACAGGGCCCTGGTGGCGGGAACCGCCTGGGGGTCGAGGTCGTGCAGGCGGGCCAGAAGGGGGGCGAGGCGAACCTCCTCCCAGAGGTTCAGATTGTTGTTGGAGGCCGGGCCGTCGGTGCCCAGTCCCACGGTCATGCCGCGATCCAACATGTCGGTGAGTCGGGCCGTTCCCGAGGCGATCTTGGCGTTGGACTGCGGACAGTGGGCGACGGCCACCCCTCCGGCGGCGAACAGATCGAGGTCGGTGTCGTCCATCCACACA
>DRKF01000051.1 GCA_011051915.1 Acidimicrobiales bacterium
GCCGCCCCTGGGTGACCTCGGGTATCAGGCTCGGTTCCTCGGCGGCCACGGCCCGCGGATTCGGGGTCGAGGAGTTCACGAGGATCGCCGACTGGGTGGCCGACATCGTCGGCGCCCTGGAGAGTTCCGATCCCGAGCCGGTGATCTCATCGGTGATAGCCGAGGTGAGCGAGCTGACCGCCCGCTTCCCGATGTACCGCGACGACTGAGAGGCTCGGTGCCGCGCCGTGCCGCAGGGGTGGTTGGCATCTCCCCCTCGCGCTGCCGGGGAGCGCGCCGGAAGGGGGTCAGCGGGGTGGGATCCGGGGAGCGCGTCGGTCGGGGGTCAGCGGGGGTCGGGGGCGAGTCCGGCCAGGACGTCGGACGCGGCGATCTCGCGGTCGCTGTGGCCGACGGTCTCCGTCGATGACCCACCCAGGCTCACCGTCATGGCCAGCTCCAGGGACCGGAGCAGGTTCCTGAGTTCCCGAGGTGGGGGGAAGTACTCGTTCTCGGAGGTGATGGAGACCTCCTCGACCCCGTGGGCGGGTCGCAGCCGGGATATGACCTCGTCGACCAGGTCCTCGGGAGCGGAGGCGCCGGCGGTCAGCCCGACCGTTCCGCTGAGATCGTCGGGCAGTTCGTCGGCGGTGTTCACCCTGAGCACCCGGGCCGTGCCGGCTTCGCGGGCCAGGCGTTCCAGGGCCCGGGTGTTCGACGAATTGGCCGAGCCGATCACGATCACCGTGTCGCAGTGGGCGGTCAGCCCGGCCAGGGCGGACTGACGGTTGGTGGTGGCGAAACACAGATCGCTCCGCCCCGGGGTCCATACGGCCGGGAACCGGTTCTGCACCTCGGCGAGAATTCCCTCCCAGTCACGATGACTCAACGTCGTCTGGGCCAGCAGGGCGGTGGGGGTGTCGACGGCGCTCAGGGCGTGAACGTCATCGATGGACTCGACCAGATTGATCGAGGACGGTGCCACCGCCATGGTGCCCACCGCCTCCTCGTGGCCCCGGTGCCCGACGTAGACGATCCGGTAGCCCTTGGCGGCCCGGAGGCGGACCTCATGGTGGACCTTGGTGACCAGGGGGCACACCGCATCGACCACGTAGCCACCCCGCGAACGGGCGGCGGCGATGACCTCGGGGGCGGAACCGTGGGCACTGAGCATTATCGGCTTCCCGGGTGGGACCTCGGCGATGTCGTCGACGAACTCGACCCCCAGGTCGCGGAAGCGGTCGACCACCAGACGGTTGTGGACGATCTCGTGGTAGCAGTACACGGGGGGCTCGAAGCTCCGCACCATCCAGGCCAGGGCCTTGATGGCCATCTCCACTCCGGCACAGAAGCCCCGGGGAGATGCGAGTAGTACCCGATCCACGTTCATCGCCGCCAATGTAAGGGTCCCGGCGGCGGGGTGCTCACCATTGTCCTCCCATCTCGCTAACGGCGGTTTGTCACCATGCCGTCATGGCATCGGGGACGAGACGGAGACCGGGGGAGACGGTGCCCCACACGGATCTGGCGGCGATGCCCGACGAGGATCTCGTGGCCCTGGCCCGAGGCGGCGGATCCGGTGCCTTCGATGAGCTCTACCGTCGCCACCAGCCCCTGGTGACCGCCGTCGCCCTGTACCGGACCTCGCGCACGGTAGACGTGTCCGACATCGTGCAGGAGACCTTCGTCAGGGCGTGGGACCGCCTCGGGTCGCTGCGCAACGGGGACCGGTTCCGGGCGTGGGTCCTGCAGATCTGCCGTCGGGAGATCATCGACCAGCACCGGAGGGCGGCCCGCAGACCTCGCCTCGACGGAGACGACGAGGTGGAACTGGACCACCTCACGACGATGACCGGTTCCCCCGAGGAGGAGGTCGAGGGGGCCGATCTCCACGCCCGGATCCACGCCGGGATGGAGAAGCTCTCCGTCCGCGACGCCACCGCCATCACCCTGGCCTCGGAGTTCGGGTTCGGCCCCAGTGAGATCGCCGAGGCCCTGGGCGTCAGCCCCAACACGGCCAAGGTGGTCCTCCACCGGGCTCGCCGGCGACTCCGGGACCAGGTCCCCATCTGAGTCTGGGCGGGCGGGCCCCACGGTGAGATGCCTTCCCCATTGTTCGGCTTTCGGTCGGGGCGTCAGGGGGACATCGGTGGGGGTGGACCTTCCCGGCGATCGAGGCTGGGTTGTGGAGCGGGCCTCGTACACTTCATCGGGTGTCCCATCCCCGAATCGTCTCCCTGAATCCCGAGTCCGCCGCCCTGAGGGCCGGGCTCACCGTGGGTGACGAGATTCTCTCCATCAACGGTGAAGCTCCCCGTGACGTGATCCGGTGGCAGCTGCTCGTCGACGATCCGCGCCTGGAGATGGAGATCAACCGGGGCGGTCTGACCCTGACGGTTACGGTCGTCAAGGCTTCGGGTGAGCCCCTGGGGGCCGAGGTCGACGCGGCCCTCTTCGACGAGGTCCGGACCTGTGACAACCACTGTGAGTTCTGCTTCATCTACCAGCTCCCGGCGGGGATGAGACGGAGCCTGTACCTCAAGGACGACGACTACCGCCTGTCGTTTCTCTACGGAAACTTCACCACCCTCACGAGATTCACCGAGATGGATCTGGAGCGGGTCGTGTCGGAGAAGCTCTCACCGCTGTACGTGTCCATCCACGCCACCGATCCCCAGGTGAGGGTGAGGATGCTCCGCAACCGCCGGGGAGGGGTGAGCCTCAGGTGGCTGGAGGCCCTGTTGGACCACGACATCGAGGTGCACGGCCAGATCGTCGTGTGTCCCGGTGTCAACGACGGTGACGTGCTCGAAGACACTCTGTGCGACGTTCTCGACCGCTTCCCCGACATCTCCGACCTGGCCCTGGTCCCGTTGGGCGTGAGCCGCCATTCCACCGAGGCGAACATGAGGCCCCACACCGCGACCGAGGCCCGTCGGATCGTGGAGACCGTGGCGGAGTGGCAGGAGGTCTACCTGGCGCGGCTGGGTCGACGCCTGGTGTACGCCGCCGATGAGTACTACCTGATGGCGGGGGTGGAGTTTCCCCCGGCCGAAACCTACGGAAGTTTCCCGATGTACGAGGACGGAATCGGCATGGCCCGGTCGTTCGAGCAGGAGTTCCACGGTACGGGCGGGCGACTCGACGGCCGTGGATCGGGCTTCTTCGCCTGGGTCGACGGGGCCCCCGCCGAGGGTTACCGGGCCGAGCGCGGGGCCCCGGACGGCGCCCTGGTGATCGGACCGCGGCCCGACGCGCCGGTCGGGGTTCTCACCGGTCCCATGGGGGCGGCGGTCCTGGCCCCTCTGCTGGCGGAAACGGGTCGCGAGGATGTGCGAGTCATTGAGGTGCCCAACCTGTTCTTCGGTGGGAACACCGGGGTGACCGGACTCATGGTGGGGGAGGACGTCGCCCGGGTCCTGGCCGATCAACCTCGAGCGCACCGCTATCTCCTGCCGGACGTGTGCCTCTCGGGCGGTGTCTTCCTCGACGGGATGTCGCCGGCCGAGCTCCCCCGCCCCGTCGAGATCGTCCCCACCGACGGGGCGTCCCTGCGGGGTGCCCTCGAACACGGCCGCAGACCGGTCGGAGCCCACTCATGAACGCCGTCCCGACAAACGACCCGTCGGCGGGCGGCGGCCACGCCCCTGACCTGCCCGTGGTGGCAATCGTGGGGCGTCCCAACGTCGGTAAGTCGACCCTGTTCAACCGGATCATCGGTCGCCGTGCGGCCATAGTCGAGGAGCGCCCGGGGGTGACCCGGGACCGCAAGGAGATGGAGGCCGAGTGGCTGGGCCGGCATTTCCGCCTCATCGACACGGGCGGCTGGATGCCCACGGGTAGCGCCCTGGACCTGAAGGTTTCCGACCAGTCCGAGAAGGCGATGGGCGAGGCCGACCTGGTGCTCTTCGTGGTGGACGGGGCGACGGGTGTGACCGAGGAGGACGATCGGGTCGCCACCCTGCTCCGACGCCTCGAGGTACCGACGATCCTGGTCGTCAACAAGATCGACAATCCGTCCCGGGAGCACCAGATCTGGGACTTCTACGCCCTGGGACTGGGCGATCCCGTGCCGTTGAGCGCGCTCCACGGCCGTAACACGGGTGACTTCCTCGACCTGGTTCTGGGCCTGCTCCCCCCGGAGTCTCCGGAGCCGTCGGATTCGGAGTTCGGCTCGTCGGCCACGGCGGGAGACGCCGACATCGTCGGGGTGGCCCTCGTGGGGCGTCCGAACGTCGGCAAGTCGACCCTGTTCAACCGGTTGATCGGCGAGGACCGGGCGGTGGTGCACGACATGCCCGGAACGACCCGTGACTCGGTCGACACCGTGGTGGAGACACCCGAGGGACCGATCCGCTTCATAGACACCGCCGGTATGCGACGCCGTTCCCGCATCGACGAGGGAACCGAGTACTACTCGATGGTCAGGGCTCTGCAGGCCGTCGACGGCGCCGACGTGGCCCTGCTGGTGATCGACGCCAACGAGGGCGTGACCCATCAGGACCAACGTCTGGCCGAGAGGATCGACGCCGCCGGGTGCCCGGTCGTGGTTCTGCTCAACAAGTGGGACCAGGTCGATTCGGAGCAGCGCGAGTCCATCGGCTACCAGATCGGTGACAAGCTCCACTTCCTCGGCGAATCACCGGTGCTGCGGATCTCGGCCCTCACCGGACGTGGAGTTCAGCGGCTCCTACCGGCCGTGGGAGCAGCGGTGGAGGCCTACCACCGTCGGGTTCCGACCCGGAAGGTGAATCAGGTCATCCAGGCCGCCCAGGCCGCCCAGCCCGGCCCCCACGGGGTGAAGGTCCAGTACGCCACCCAGGGGGCCACGGACCCACCCACGTTCACCCTGTTCGCCAACAAGACCATCCCCGCCTCCTACATGAGATATCTGGAGCGGAAGCTGCGGGAGGAGTTCGATCTGGGGGCCACCCCGGTCAAGCTCCGGGTGCGCAAGAGGGACTGAACCCCCACCCGGGCGCTGGATCCCCGGTGGTGGAGATCTCAACGTCGGAGCCTCCGGCTGAACCCCCACCCGGTCCCGGGCAACCAAGCGGGTCCTGTCTCCGGAGACGGCTCAGTTCACCACCACCAGGGCGGGCGGTGGGGAGATCTGCCATCCCTGAGCCGAAACGGTCTGCAACAACCGCACCACGTCGGGCTCGGGCATGGGGCGGGCGAAGTGGTATCCCTGGCCGTACTCGCAGTGGAGATCCACCAGGCGGCGGGCCTGGTAGGCGGATTCGATCCCCTCGGCCACCACGGGCAGCTCCAGCCTCTTGCACATGTCGAGGATCGACAGCACCAGGCGCTCGTCGCCCGCCCCCTCGGTGAGCAGATCGATGAAGCCCTTGTCGACCTTCAGCTTGTCGAAGGGCAGCTGCTGGAGGTAGCCCAGCGATGAGTACCCGGTACCGAAGTCGTCGATGGCGAGGGTCACGCCGACCTCCTTGAGTTCGTGGAGACGTCGGGTGATGGCGTCGAGATCATCGGCCAGGACGCTCTCGGTCACCTCCAGGGTCACCGACCGTGGATCGGCACCGGTCTCGCGCAACGCCCGGCGCAGTGAGTCGATCAGGCTGTCGTCGAGGAGCTGCTCCACGGACACGTTCACCGCCATCGTGAGGCGTTCACCTCCGGGGAACGACTTCTGCCAATCGGAGAGACGGCCCAGGGCGGTGTCCAGCAGCCATTCGCCCATGGGGATGATGAGACCGCTGTCCTCGGCCACCGGGATGAACGTGGACGGTGGAATGGCACCCCTCTCGGGATGCTGCCATCTCATCAGGGCCTCGAACCCGACGAGCCGGCGACCGGCCAGGTCGATGATGGGCTGGTAGTTGAGCGACAGCTGACCGTCGCGGACGGCCCGGGCCAGCTCGACCTTGAGCTCCATCTTCTCGAACACCGAGGCGTGCATCTCCTCCTGGAACACCCGGTACAGTCCCCGGCCCGCCTTCTTGGCCGCGTACATGGCCATGTCGGCGTTCCGCAGCAGGATCTCGGAGTCCTGGCTGGCCTGGTCGGCGAAGGCCACGCCGACGCTGGCGCTGATCTCGATGGTCCGCCCATCGACGGTGTAGGGGGCGGTTATGTGACGGATCAGGGTGTCGGCGGCCGACAGCACCTCACTCTTGGCGGTGATTCCCTCCAGCAGCACGGCGAACTCGTCTCCTCCGAGACGGGCCGCGGTGTCCCCCGAATGGACACAGCCCAGGATGCGGCGGGCGACCAGACGCAGGAGCTTGTCGCCGATGGCGTGGCCGAGACTGTCGTTCACGGTCTTGAAATCGTCCAGGTCGACGAGCAGCACCGACACCACGTCGCTCAACGTGGCCCGACGTTCCAGGGCATGGTCGATCCTCTCCTGGAAGAGGAAGCGGTTGGCCAGTTCGGTGAGGCTGTCGTGGAGAGCCTGGTGCCGGAGGCTGTTCTCCAGCTTCTTGCGCTCGGTCACGTCGTGGCCGTTGAGCACCAGGCCTCCGACGACCTCGTCGTCGGAGAGGTTGGTGGCCATCAGTTCGATGGTGTGGCTCAGCCCGGCCCGGTCGGTGAGGCGGAGCTCGGCCGGTCCCGCCGCCGCTCCCCCCGGTTCGGCCAGTTCGATCACCGCCTTGAGGGTCTCCCGGTCCTCGGGGATGATGGCGCCGTAGATGCTGCGTCCCATCAGGAACGAGGAGGGGTAGTCCAGGAGACGCTCGGTGGCCGGGCTGACATAGGTCATGCGGTGGTCGCCGTCGATCACGGCCACCAGGTCGGTCGAATGCTCGACGAGGGAGCGGAACCGTCGCTCGCCCCGCCGGCGGTGCATCTCGTCGGAGAGCCTGATGGCGTCGATGGCGAGGGCGACGTCGGCGGAGAGCGAGACGAGGCCCTCGGTGAGGATCGGAGAGGGCGGATTGATGAGGGTGGCCACCAACGCGCCCCGGACGCTCTGTCCCGAGATGAGGGGGGTCACCAGGGTGTGGACCGGGCTCCCGTCACCCGGTCGAGGGGAGTGGCGTTCATCGAGGTCGACAGGCGGGCCGGTGATGATCAGGGGCGGTTCGGAGGCCCGGCGGGAGAGACTCTGGGGATTCAACCGGTCCGACGCCACGACCGTACCGATGGCGTCGAGGCGGTAGCGACCCTTGGCGGCGGCGACAACCAGTTGACCGTCCTCCAGGGAGAGGACGCTGAAGCGATCCCACGGATTCTCCCCGGCCAGGGCCGACATCGCGTCCATGGCGGCGTCGAGGACCTCACGGGAGGAGGTGGCGGCCACCAGGGCCTGGTCGGCGGACAGCAGGATCTTCTGCCGGGTGGCGTCGGTCTGGGTGGCCCACACCAACTCGGCCATACGGGCCATTCCGAGAGCGGATATCGCGACCCAGGAGATGACTATCACCGGAACCAGCGAGCTGTCCCCCCTGAACTGGTCCACCAGCAGCATCACCGGGGGCATTATGACCGCAGTGACCATCAGGGCCAGGCGGCGTCTGGTTAGGCGGTCCTCGCTGGGCGGGGCCTCCTCGGTGATTTGGGTCATCGAGGGATGGAGGGCGCCGGCCCCCACGAATCCGAAGGGCAGGAAGCTGAGGCCGGTGATGGCGGGAACGCTGGCGATTCCCGAGAGGTCGAGGGTGAAGCCGACGTCGACGGCGAGAACTCCGACGGCGGCGATCGCCAGGAGGTAGTAGGAACGTGGCCTGCGGCCCGGGGTGAGGGCCAGTCGGGCCATCATCGCGGCGATGCCCAGGTCGCCCAGCGAATAGGCGGTGTTGAGAGCCTTGTCGAGCAGGGGAAGAGCGGGATCGGTGACGATCGGACCCATCAAGTAGACCCACACGAAGGTACCCAGCCCCAGGGCGATGATCGTGCCGTCGAGGGTCACCGCCCGGCGGGTCTCCGACGATCGGGCCCGCAGCAGGGCCCGGGAACCGGCCATGACCGCCACATAGCCGGCCAGGGCCAGGGCGTCGGCGGGGGAGGGAAAGGGATTGGCCTGACCCGAGATGGCGGCGTGGGCCCCGCGAACCAACTGACCGGCCACGAAGAGACTGAGCCCCAGCCCGAGCAGGTTCCACGGACGCGATGAGTTGGCCCCCCAGAGCCGTGGACCTATGAACAGGGCGGCCGCCGCGGAGGTACCCACCACCAGGTAGAGCACACCCTGGGCCTCGGTGGACAGGGCCAACCCGAGCGCGACCAGAGCGAGGGTGGCGCTCAGATAGATGGAGGACGCGCGGTATGCCACGAGGATCTATCGGCCGGGCTCCCCTCGCTACTGAGGCCTGGGAACTCTTCTCACACGGGGGGGGCGCAGACGGTCAGATCTCGGGTCGGGCGCTGTCGGGCAGGGATGGGGGACGGTTCGGTCGCTCGGTTTCTGCGTGCAGGACTCGGATCCCTGGGGGCCGTTCAGCCCCTCGGCATCTGTTTCCAGGACTCGGATCCCTGGGGGGCCGTTCAGCCCCTCAGTATCTGTTTCCAGGACTCGGATCCGTA
>DRKF01000052.1 GCA_011051915.1 Acidimicrobiales bacterium
GAGGGTGAGGACCCGGCCCCGGTCGGTGAACGCCCAGAGTCCCTGTCCGGTGGGGGTGGGGGAGAACGAGGCGAGGTTCTCCCCGGTCTGGAGGGTGCTGAGGTCGAGGTCGCCGAGGTCGGGGGCGTCGCCGAACTGTTCGATGGCTCCGTCGGTGCGCAGGCTCCAGTAGCCGCAGCCCGTGGGGGTGGCTTCGGTGTCCACCAGGGTGGTGCCTGAGGCCAGGGTGGTGTTGCCGAGGGTGTCGGCGTCGCCGAAGGGGTAGATGGTGCCGTCGGTCTCGCCCAGCCAGTAGCCCGTCGGCTGGGCGGAATGACAGGCGACCCAGCCTGCCGGGCTTGTGGCACTGGAGGTGGAGAACGGGCCGGGGCCCAAGCCGTTGAGAGGAAACAGCCGGTAGGTGTAGAAGGTCCGTGGCTCCACATCGGTGTCGGTGTATCCGGTCTCAGCCGGGCCCGCCACCGCGACCTCTTCGTACTTGGAGTCGCCTGCCTTTCTCTCGATCCGGTAGCCGGTTATCCCGGCCTTGGTGCCGGTGTCGGTGGGCTTGGTCCACACCAGTGCCATGCTCACCGCACCCGGAGTGGGAGTGACATCGAGCTGTGATGCCGAGGGTGCCGACGGGATCGGGGGTAGGTCGATAGCGGGGAGGTCGTCGCCCATCTCGTTGGGCTGGTCGCCGCGATTGTCCTGGTCGCCCAGGCCCAGCTTGCCGCTGGAGTTGCTGCCCCAGCACTTGAGGGACGCATCCTCGAGAACCACGCACACACTGCCGCCCCCGGCCGAGATTGCGGTGGCGGTGTGCCCGGTGCCGAGATCGACAGGCGGCAGGTCGTCACCCATCTCACCGGGACCGTCACCGAGGCTGTCCTGGTTGCCCTGGCCTGTTCCTCCGAGGAAACCCTGGCCCCAGCACTTCACCGTGCCGTTGTCGAGCAAGGCGCAGGAAGTCTCGGTTCCCACAGCCAGGGAGACGGCGGTTCGTCCCGTGCCGAGATCAACCACCGGCAGGTTGTCGCCCATGGATTCGGGGGTCGCACCGTGGCCCGACTGGACACCGATTCCGAGTTCCCCGAAGAAGTTGTTTCCCCAGCACTTGGTACTGCCGTTGTCGAGGATCACGCAGGTGTGTTCGAAGTAACTGCTCACGGCCACCGCGGTGCGTCCGGTTCCGAGGTTCACCGCGGGGAGGTTGTCGCCCATCTCGCCGGGCTGGTCGCCGCGGTTCTGGGCGTCTCCGAGACCGAGTTGTGCAGAGGTGTTGGCACCCCAGCACTTGAGAGAACCGTCATCGAGAATGGCGCAGGTGTGGTGGGAGCCCGCGGCGATCGCAACAGCGGTGCGTCCGGTTCCGAGGTCGATGGAGGGGAGGTTGTCGCCCATCTCGCCGGGGTTGTCACCGATGTCATTGGTGTGTCCCTGCCCCAGCTGACCCGCCGTGTTGTGGCCCCAACACTTGACGGTCCCATTGTCGAGCAGGGCGCAGACATGGGAAAGCCCTCCCACCACCATGACAGCGGTGCGTCCGGTTCCGAGGTCGATGGAGGGGAGGTTGTCGCCCATCTCGTTGGGTTGGTCGCCGAGATTGTTCGTGTTTCCCTGCCCCAGGCTTCCGCCGAAGTTGTTTCCCCAACACTTGAGGGATCCATCATCGAGAATGGCGCACGTTCGGGAGTATGTGGTGGCGACTCTGGCGGCGGTGTGTCCGGTTCCGAGGTCGATGGCGGGGAGGTTGTCGCCCATTTCGCCGGGGTTGTCGCCGATGCTGGTCGTGGATCCCTGCCCCAACTGTCCATTGGTGCCTTGGCCCCAGCAACGCAGCTGCAGGTCCGTGTCGATGGCGCAGGTGTTCCCAGTTCCGGCCGAAATTGCGCCATTGGCTGTTCCCATCGCTGTCGATACCGCGGCGGCCGGCTCGGCCGCCAACGGGTCATCGGGGAATACCAGCACCGCGGCGACCACCAGGATCACCGCCATCGGGATGCGAGACCAACCGCTCATCCTGTTCCTCACCGATTCTCACCCTTCCTTCTCAGGAGGGGAATGTACCCAGAGCCCCGCAATCGACCGGGGATACTCAATCTCAGCGCAACAGACAGTCGGGGTCGAGGGTTCGAAGACGTCAGTCGGTCCAGAGGGGGGTGAGGGCGACGATGGGGGTGTCGGGTGGGTTGTCGCCGAGGCTGCCGGAGAAGGGTTGGGAGCTGAAGTTGAACACTCCGCCGTCGGATGCGACCTGGAGGTAGCCGTCGGCGTAGGGGGTCATGCCGATGATGGGGGCGTTGAGTTGGGTTACTCCGAGTCCGGGTAGTGATCCGACGAACGGTGCGCCGAAGGCGAACACCCCGCCGTCGCCCGCGACCATCCAGTAGCCGTTGCCGTCGGGGTCGGGTACGAGACCGACGGTGGGCTGGTTGGGCGCGATTCCGAGTCCGGGGAGGGAGCCGGCGAAGGTGGCGTCGCCGAAGGCGAACACGCCTCCGTCGGAGCCCAGCATGTAGTAGCCCTCGCCTGATGGAGTCGGGACCGAATCGATGATCGGTCCGGCCAGGGTGATGGTGGTCAGGTCGGAGATGCTCCCGGCGAACTTGGGTTTCGCGTCGCCGAGGGTGAGGACCCGGCCCCGGTCGGTGAAGGCCCAGAGTCCCTGTCCGGTGGGGGTGGGGGAGAACGAGGCGAGGTTCTCCCCGGTCTGGAGGGTGCCGAGGTCGAGGTCGCCGAGGTCGGGGGC
>DRKF01000053.1 GCA_011051915.1 Acidimicrobiales bacterium
GATCAGGCGCCGCCCGTAGGCCGAGCAGGTGGCCCCGAACCGACCACCGGGCTCGAGACGGGGCCCGGCCCGGCCCACCCGCACCGGGTGGGTCTGATGGATCTCACCGAGCTTCTTGGGATACCCCTGGTGGTGGCCCCGGACCATGGCGTAGTCCCTGTCCACCCAGATGTACACACAGCGGGAGTAGTGGTGGTCGCCGTAGCGACACCTCACCACCACGAAGCATTCGCTGTACTGGGACCGCACCGGGTCGAGCAGCTCCTCGAAGCTGTCCGAGCACGACTGCCACTCGGCCCAGACCACCGCCACGGCCCCGGGGTCCTCCGCGGCGGGAAGGAGGGGATCGGGGAGCAGCTCGGCCACCGCCGCGGGGTCCGTGCGATACTCGATGGTGAGCATCTCGCCGGAGTAGTGCCATGGTGGGGAGGGGACCAGGGAGGCTTTCCCGGTCGCCGTACGCGGGAACATGAATCCTCGGGTCTCGCTCATGGGCGGGAGGGTACTAGTTTCATTTGGAGCCAAACAACGAAAAGGGGCATCGGATGGCCGAGCTGAGAAGGATCCTGCTGGGCGGGGCTCCGACGTTCGTGGAGGTCGTGGGCGACGAGCTCGTCGCCGCCGACGGACGTCGGGTGTCCGAGGACGCCGCCCACCACCTTCCCCCGACCGATCCCACCAAGATCCTCTGCGTGCACCTGAATCACGTGAGTCGGGTGAAGGAGTTCCAGGTCGGTCTACCCCCGGCTCCGACCTACTTCCACAAGCCGGTCTCGGCCCTCAACTCGCACCGCGGCGAGGTGGTCAGACCCCGGAGGTGCCGGTACCTGAACTACGAGGGTGAGGTCGTCATCGTCATCGGTCGGCCGTGTCGCAACATCTCCCCGGAGGAGGCCGCCGGGTACATCGCCGGCTACACCATCGGCAACGACTACGGCCTCCACGATTTCCGGGACACCGACGCCGGCTCGATGCTGAGGGTCAAGGGGTCCGACACCCTGGCGCCGGTCGGACCGGCCCTGGTCACCGACTGGGACTTCAGGGGGAAGTCGATCCGGACCCTGGTGAACGGGGAGGTGCGCCAGGACGGCTCCACCGACGAGATGACCTGGGACATGCACTACCTGGTGGCCGACCTGGCTCGTACGATCACCCTGCTGCCCGGCGACCTGATCTTCTCGGGGACCCCCGCCAACTCGCGGTCGGTCGAACCGGGGGACGTGGTCACCGTGGAGGTCGAGGGCCTCGGGTCGCTCACCAACACGATCGTCGAAGGCCCCGTTGCCATCCGGGAGGATGTGGGAGCCCAACCCAGCGAGTCCGAGGAGGTCCTCTCCACCGCCCAGGGAGGAGACTGGGAGTTCAGGGGGATCCGACCCCCACGTCGGGGCTGAGACCCGGGGCGGGCACACAGGAACCGGTGACTACCGAGGGGGAGCCGTCACGATGAACGAATCCGATCGGGGAGAACCGGCCCCGGGAACCACGGCCCCGGGCCCGGGGCTGCCGCCCGAGCTCCGGCAGAGGGGCCGGGTGGCGCTGGTCACGGGTGGGGGCTCGGGCATCGGTCGGGCCGTGTCCCGTCGACTGGCGGCCGAGGGTGCCGCGGTGGCGGTCATGGACCTCGATCCGGAGGGCGCGGCGGCGACGGTGTCCGTCATCGAGGCGGAGGGGGGTCGGGCCCATGCCGTGATCGCGGATGTGAGGCGCCGGGACCAGATCCGGTCGGCCCGCGACGAGGCGGTGGAGGTGTTGGGTCCCGTCACCCGCCTGGTAAACAACGCCGGCCTGGTGACCATGACCCCCTTCGAGGAGCTCTCGGAGGAGGAATGGGATCTGGTTGTCGATGTCAACCTCAAGGGACAGTTCCTGGTGGCCCAGGAGATGGCCCCGGTGATGGCGGCGGCCGGGGGTGGGGCGGTGGTGAACCTCTCCACCATCGAGGCCGATGTCGTGGTCAGTTCCTCGGGTCGCTGCCAGGTTCACTACAACGCCTCCAAGGGTGGGGTGAAGATGCTGACCAAGGCCCTGGCCGTCGAGCTGGCCCGTCACTCGATCCGGGTCAACTGTGTGGCCCCGGGCCCCATCGGCACGAACTTCGTGCCCGGCGGCGACATCCGCTCTCCCGAGGCCATGGAATTCATGAGCCGGCGCCTCCTCGTGCCCCGCGTCGGGGAGCCCGAGGACGTGGCCGCCGCGGTGGCCTTTCTGCTCTCGGAGGATGCATCCTTCATCACCGGGGTCCAGCTGCCGGTGGACGGCGGATGGATGACCCGATGACGGTTCTGGGAGGCTCCGGTGGATGGGGGGCCCGATGACGGCTGGTCCGACAGTGGCTGAAGGAGGCTCCGGCGGATGGATGACCCGGTGACGGCATTGGGAGGCTCCGGTGGATGGGGGGCCCGATGACGGCTGGTCCGACAGTGGCTGAAGGAGCACCCGGCGGATGGAGGACACGATGAGGAACGACGGCACCGGCCGGCTCGATCCGGGGGAACTGGCCTCCCTCGGGGTCACGACGGTGATGGTCGCCGCCCCCGACATGACCGGGGCCCTGTTCGGCAGGCGCATCCCGGCCGGGAGTCTCCGGCGGGTTCTCGAGTCGGGGGTCGAGGTGTGTACGGCCGCTCTCTCATGGGACGTCACCCAGGAACCTCTGGTCGATCAGCAGTGGACCGGTTTCCACACCGGTTGGCACGACATGACCCTGGTTCCGGACCTCACCACCCTGCGGCTGCTGCCCTGGCTGCCGGCCACCGCCCTGTGCCTGGCCGACGTGGTCGAATACCCCGGAGGGCCGCTGCTGGAGGTCGCCCCCCGTACCGTGCTCAGACGCCAGACGGAACGACTCGCCGCCATGGGACTCCGGGCTCTGGTGGCGACCGAACTCGAGTTCTACCTCTACGAGGGGACGCCGGCGGAGCTCCGCCGACGTGGCCATCGCGATCTGGTACCGACGACCGTCGTACGCAGCGACTTCGCCCTCGGTGGCACCAATCACATGGAGCCCTTCTTCGATCGGGTCAGGCGGTCACTGGCCGAGGCGGGGATAGAAGTGGAGTCGACCCAGGCCGAGTGGGGCCTGGGCCAGTGGGAACTCGGCCTCGACCACGGTGATCCCCTGTCGGTCGCGGACCGTCACACGGTGTTCAAGATGGCGGTGCGGGACATCGCCGCCGCCAACGGCTACACCGCCACGTTCATGGCTCGACCCCGGGGCGACCAGCCCGGTTCCTCGTGTCACATCCACATCTCCCTGGTCGACGGTGACGATCGCCCCGTGTTCGCCACCGAGGGAGCCGGCCTGCGATCCGATCCGTTGGGAGCCATGGCCACGGCCATGAGGGAGGCCCTGGCGGGAATGATCGACATGGCGCCGGACACGATGCTGTTCATGGCTCCGAACGTGAACTCCTACACCCGGCTCGCTCATCCCGAGTTCGCGGGAAACGGGCTCCAGTGGGGCCACGACAACCGAACCACCTCGTTCCGGGTGGTGGGGCACTCGCCCACGACGATGAGAATCGAGCATCGACTCGGCGGAGCCGATCTGAATCCCCACCTCGGGGTGGCGGCGATACTGGCGGGAGTCCGGCACGGGCTCGAGGCCGGGTTGCAACCGGGCCCGCCGACCATCGGGAACGGATACGAGCAGACCGCGACCGGCCTGCCGACTGATCTGGCGGACGCCGCGGCCCGATTCGGCCGCAGTCTCCGATGCCGGGAGGCCTTCGGGGATGGGGTCGTGGATCACTACCGGGAGGTGGCCCGGGCCGAGGTGAGGGTGGCCCGGGCTGCGGTCACCGACTGGGAGATCGGACGCTACTTCGACTCGGTATGAGGATCGCGATGGGGCGCCGGTCTCCGGGCCGGGTCCGCACGGAGGGCCGGGCCGGGATCGTTCGTGACCAAATGACCTGCTATGGTCTGCCACCAGTTCAACTGCCTGGAGGGGGAGCAATGAGGAAACGGGTCTGGCTCGCGTTCGTACTCGCCATCGCCATGTTCGCCGCGGCCTGCGGCGACAGCGGCACCGACAACACCACCGACACCACGGCTGCGGCCACCGATTCGGGAGGCGACGGTGGGGGTTCCACCGCCGGCGCCCCCCTCGACGTCGACACGGTGCTGGCCGCCGCCTCCGGCGACTGCGCCACCCCCACGGGTGATCCGCTCAAGATCGGCTACGCCGCCGACTTCTCCGAGCTCGGCGGCTACGCCGACGGACCGGGGGCCAAGGCGGCCGCCTACATGGCCGAACTCATCAACTGCGCCGGTGGGGTGAACGGCCAACCGGTGGAGGTCGTCGTGGAGGACATCCAGGGTGATCCCGACGTCACCCAGAGAGCCGCCCAGGATCTCCTGGACGCCGGTGTGTCGGCCATTCTCGGTCCTCCGTTCTCCGACTTCGGTCTGCCCCTGTTGCAGGTCGTCGACGGCAAGGTGCCGGTGCTGTTCGTGGCCTCGACGGAGACCGTGCTCTCCGACGCCTCGATCAACTCGTTCCTGACCGCCTTCGACGACGAGGCGCAGGCCACCGCCGCCGCCCAGTTCGCCCTGGACCAGGGTTGGACCACCGCGGTCACGTTCTCCTCGCCGGATGCTCCCTACTTCGAGCAGAACCCGGCGATGTTCACCGAGGCGTTCGAGGCCGGTGGCGGCACGGTGCTGGCCGACTACACCTACTCCATCGGTGATGAGGACTACTCGGCCCAGGTGAACGAGATGGCCGGTCTGTCGGAGGCCCCACAGGTTCTCTACACCGCCAACATCATGCCCTTCATGGGCAATCTGCTGGGCCAGATCGAGGGGGCCGGAATCGACATCGAGGTCATCGGCGCCGACGGGTTCGACGCCACCGGCATCCTCGACGCCGGTGACCTGGCCGAGGGCGTCTACTACACGACCCACGGATTCCCCGGTGAGGGAACCCGCATGAAGCAGTTCCTCGACGCCTACGCCGCCGCCAAGGGTGAGCAGCTGCAGACCGTCAGCTTCGGGACCCTGGCCGCCGATGCGGTTCTCATCGTGGCCGACGCCGCCGCGGTGTCCGGCAGCAGCGATCCCTCCGCTATCGCCGACACCATCAAGGGCTTCGAGGACCTCGATCTGGTCACCGAATCGGTCACCTACAAGGGCACCAACGGGACACCGATCAAGCCCGTGTTCATACACCGCATCGAGAACGGTCAGATCACCCTGGCGGCCAAGGTCACGCCCTGATCGGCACCGAACAGTGAGCGCACCCGAACTCGAGGTCCGATCCCTGACGACCCGCTACGGGGCGATCAGGGCCCTCCGGGACGCCAGTCTGA